>JAGPAO010000056.1 GCA_018063805.1 Synergistaceae bacterium
CGAGCCTTTTAAAGTTAATCACCGGGGAATCCATTCGCTATACGGGGAATCTGCGATTGGGGAGCGGGCTGAAAATCTCCTATATTCCGCAGGATACGTCCCACCTTAGCGGAAACCTCCGCGAATTTGCGCTCAAAACCCAAATTGATGAAAGTCTTTTTAAGACCATTTTGCGCAAGCTCGATTTTTCGAGGGAGCAGTTGGAAAGGGATATCCGCGATTTCAGCGGCGGGCAGAAGAAAAAAGTCCTTTTGGCAAAAAGCCTGTGCGAAGAAGCGCACCTCTATCTATGGGATGAACCGCTGAACTTTGTCGATGTCCTCTCTCGTCTGCAAGTTGAGGAGCTAATCCGCAAATTTAACCCCACGATGATCTTTGTCGAACATGACGCAGCCTTTTGCGATTTCATCGCAACGAAGCGGGTTCTGCTGGTTCGGTGATGGCAGAGAGTCTGTAAAATAAACGGTGCTTTTGCCCAAACTCTCTGTGTTATCCCTGTTGTTCGTACAAAGAGCGTGAGCCGCTACACAGGGGAAGCGAAGGCAATATCGCCTCTCATACTTATTAATCACAAGAGAATTATTTTCGCACCCATACAGTTTTCTATAGTTCTACGTGATAAAGTATCCAAGGGTAAGAATATCCCAATTAATGTACTCGTAAAAAATTGCCAAACGTTTTATTGTAACTTTGTTGATCTAGTATTACATAGGCAACTAAAAATAAAAAATCTAAATATTGAGGTGATGAGTAATGAGCAGCAATGAATATCCAACATATTATCTTCCTGATTCTGGTGATCCTAATACAAAAAAAGATATGCCTAAACCAACTGTTAACTCGGTGGTAATCATTGGGGCAAACGGTAGTGGCAAATCAAAACTTGGTGCATGGATTGAAAAACAAGATCGGGTTACAGTGCATAGAATAGGCGCACAGCGATCCACCAGCTGGCCGAATAACCTTCCTCAACGTAACTTGGAAGAGTCACTAAATATTATTTTCTACGGAGATGCGTCCGTGAATGCTGATAGTTTAAAGAACAGCCATTACGGAGGAAAGGATGGAAAAACCACTACAGAACGACGTGATGTTGAGACTGTATTGTCTGCTGTTTTTGCCAAACTCTATCTGCAACTTCAGGAATTACACGAAGGGGTTCCAATAGGTACAGAAATTAAAAGAGAACGTAACATTATCGATGATGTTATTGATGTTTGGGACAAGGTGTTCCCGCAAAGAAGAGTATCTTTTAAGGATATGAAAATTTCTGCTACGCTCAATGGAACCGTCTATAATGGAAATCAAATGAGCGACGGTGAACGAGTTGCCCTATACCTTATCTCACAAGCGTTACTTGTCCCTGAAAACCGTATCATAGTTATAGACGAACCAGAAATACATTTGCATCGTTCTATTATGAATAAGTTGTGGGCTGCAATCGAACAAAAGAGAAATGACTGTTTATTCATTTATATCACTCATGATACTCAGTTTGCTGCGGCGCACAGCCAATCCGATAAAATATGGGTCAAATCATTTGATGGTGTTAATTGGCAATGGGAAAAAGTTGAGGATTTAGATTTCCTAGAGCAGCTACTTCTTGAACTGCTTGGTAATAGAAAACCGGTAATTTTTGTAGAAGGTAAGAGTCGCAGCCTTGATTTCCAACTTTTTTCGATCCTTTACGATGAGTACCACATTATCCCTTGTGAAAGCTGTAAAGATGTTCGAGCATATACGAAATCAGTGAATGCACTCAAAGAGACCCAGCCCCTCTTTGACATAAATGCTTTTGGTATTGTTGATAGAGACTTCCGCTGCGAAGCCGAGATTTGTAATTTAACCGAGGATAAAGTATATGTTTTGAATGTTGCAGAAGTTGAGAATTTATTTCTGGTTAGAGAGATTATTTCGATAGTAAACGAGCATTTGAAAAAAGAAAACAAGACTGATGAGATAATCAATAAAATTATTGATGAATATGGGGCGAATCGAAGTCTACAAATTGAAGCGGCAGTTGGCGCAGAAATTCAGTATAAGTTATCTCATTGTAACTTTAAAACAAAACAGAAATACGAGGAAGTGATTAGCGGTATAGATTATGAAGGAATTGCATCTGAAAAAAAAGATGCTTTCCCTGAAAATATTGAATATGCAAATCTTTTGAAAATTTTTAATGCTAAAGGTCTTAAAAAAATTCCAATTCAAGTTTTGGGCTACAACGATTATACCGGGCTGATTTTGGGCTTAGCCAGGCAGGAAAAGAAAGCGGAAATTAAAGATGCATTAAGGCCTTATTTGCCAGGAGATCTGGATCTGTAAAATAAACTGTGCTTTTGCCCAGCTCCTCACCTCAAGTGAGATTGGAAATATGAACTTGTCCTTCGTCATCTTGCGAACATGTTTGGGATGCTGTCTGAACCGTTTTTATGGGACATCCCCATCAAGGCGGTGATTTTAAAAAACGCAACGACGTGCTTTGAAGCATGCTCTTTTTTCTCTTCTTAGCAAGAGCGCAGCAGGTTTTTTACCTCCACCTCATCCCACAAGTCGATCATCGCTTTGGCGAAAGAGAGCTCTTTTCCCGTCCAGCCGTAAAGGATATTTGTGCGGTAGCCGTATTCCGGCAGGCAGACATTCGTATACCCCGCTGTTTGGATGCTGAAGACGTTGACCTTTGGGTTTACCAGTTTTCTGTAAGCGGCGATCAGCTTGGCAACGTCGATATTCCGATCCGCAGCAAAGCCCTTCTTGCTGTAATCCTTCCTACCGCTGTCTGTGCCGTACAGTCTGCCGTGCCCCGCCTGTTGGTCGGAATAGATAAAGATGTTGTCCCAGTGCTCTTTTTTCTGGATCGCGTTGTCAAAAAACAGCCAGATCCCGTTTTCCGTTGCCCCACCGACATCATTGCACCCGTCTTTCGTCAGCTCTTTGCATTGGCTCAGCACGCCGTTTCGCTTGCTGACGGGGCTAATGATCAGCTTGTCCCCAAATTTGCCGACATATCCCTCCTCGGATTGCTTTGCGGTGATCACGCCGGACAGGTTGTCTATCTCGGCGATGGTCACCATGCCATATTCGGAGTTGAACGCGCCCCACGCGGAACCGGAGTTGTCGGAAAGGCACATCGTTTTTCCCCTGAGTGAGGGCAGTTGCGCCGTTGCGATATCCATGCATTCCTCAAGGGCATCCAGAATGATCGGTTTGTGGTTCACCTCAGCGGCGGTAACGGCTTTTAACGCCGACCAGTACCGAAACGGAAACTGCTTGCCTTTGATAACGCCGCTTTTGAGCTGTGCCATCATTTTTTGGCATACAGCGAGATCATCGATTTCAGTAAAAATGCCTCTTAAGTTCCGCAGCAGCGCCATGTGCGGTATCTCAATTTTTTCGATAATATAAGCCCACGTCTCACCCGATGAGCGCAACGATTGCCACGTCTGTTTGTCTTCGCCGACGGTGAGCGTTCCCGTGCGCATCAATTCATCAATATCGGCGCTGTTTGCGTGGCAGATTCTGACGGTATCGACAATACCCAACCCTGCATTTTTATATTTATAAAGCTCATAGCGGGAGAGCGACGATAACTTTGATGCCCAGCTTCTCTTTAAAATAGAGGGTATTTTCTTCTTTCCCTCATTTTTATAAAGCCAGTACGCCAACTGTGTCGCGGGCTCATCGGCTCGCGACATGACCTCTTGGTTAATTTTTGCAAATACGCCGGGATTGTTCTTTGAAAACTCGGTTCTTTGGGGGTGAACGCAAGCCCTTACCATGATCACCTGCGGATTCAGCCGCATGAGGTATTCGCGCCTCAGCACGACTGCCCAGCGCAATGTCCCCTCGTAGTCAAAATCAAGGGCCTCGTCGATTACTTTTTCCATGATCTCGGAGGTTTTCATCCCGCTGTATTCTTTATCATCTATGATTGAATATCCAGAGAATAATGGATTCACGCTGTACTTGCCATCTTGGACAGCTGCGCCTTTAAATTCTCCGTCTCTGTAGTACGACGGCTCGCCGAAGATGGAGGAGGCGCTCACCATTTTCAGCGTATCAAGCGGGTTCATCGTGTATGACACGCCGCCCATGAAATTTGTCCCTTTATCTTTGCTTTTCATTTTCTTCAAAAACTTATTCATGTGTCACCTCATAAGTGGGATAAAAAGGCTGAGAATCTTAACAAACGGTGTGTTTTCATTATTCAGGATGAAGTATCCGCTTGCTCCGCATCAGCCCGTGTGTGTTTGGAGTTTTCTTGAAGAGAGTGCATCTCTGTGAATATTTGAAGCAATGTTTCGTGCTCTGCCCCTGAGCTACGGAGATAAATCTCCGGCAGGATTCGAACCTGCGACTCCGTCCAGGATGGATGTAATTGCCTCACCGCTACAGAGATGCGCGATTAGTAGACCATAAAAAACCTTTGTTTGTCAACGGAAAATACGATAAACACAGAAAAAGGCTGCAATGGTTGTTTTCGAAAAATATAGGGATGTTCACGTCTTTATTTTAGATTATACTTATACTCATATGGGTGAAATGTTCTAGTGAAACACTCACCTCATTACTGTTTTTTTACGAATAAAATCTGAGTTGCATACGAAAAGGAGCACGACTATGAAAATTCAAGATGTACCCTTTTGCACGGTTGATTGGAGCACGGTAACACCCACGATACACCCGGGAGTTACCGGAGAGGCGCGTTGGCGCACGTTTGAAATGGGGAATATCCGCGTGCGCATGGTGGAATACACGCCGGGCTATCTGGCGGATCATTGGTGCCACAGAGGCCACGTCCTGCTCGTGATGGAGGGGGAGTTGGTCACGGAGTTGGACGACGGGCGGAAATACGTTTTAACCCCCGGGACAAGTTACCAAGTGGCGGATGACATAAACCCGCATCGCTCCTACACGGAAGGCGGAGCCAAACTGTTCATCGTGGATTAAACGGTTTAACCGATGTTGTGTTTAAAATCATAAAAGAGAAAGAACCTAAATCAGCATCCGCAAAAGAGGGGGAACGCAATGGCGTGGAAGAATAGTTATAGCTACGTTAAAAACTTGGCGTGGCGAACATTACTGATATGGATTTTCTCTGTGATTTTCGTTGCCTCGTGCGGCCCATCGGAGGCAGTGGTTCAGTTAAGGCCGCGTGTGAATTCTTCCGGTGCAATCTTGAAGGACGATGGCGGTGTAAAGATAGCCGGAGAAGACTACGTGATATGGGGTAAGTACAAGCATCGTTTCATGAACGGAGCTTACGAAACCACAGCTACGCCGGTGCTATGGCGTGTCATGAGCGCGGACGCGGCGATGGGGGGGCAAAAAAAGGTTATCCTGCTGACGCATTTCCTTGTGGATTTTATGCGATATAACGGGATATTGAATAATACCTGGGACGGTTCGGCTGTGCAGTTGTGGGTAAACAGTTCCGCTATGGGCGGATTTTTGGAGGATTTTTCGGTTTCGGAAAGAGATGCAATGCCGAGCCCTTCCCTAGATGGTCTATCGGGCACGAAGGCCACACTGGCGTCGTTTTGGAAGGCGGACGCCAGTTCCGCTCTTTGGGACTGGGTGTACGGAGGTGAATTATCTTTATGGTTTGGAGGAAACGACATGGGGGTTGGCGGAGGTTCTTTTGGGCCCAATAGCCAAGCCCGGCGTGCCCATTATAAAGACGCAGGGATTACATACGATTCAACAGATCTTGGTTTTCGCTACTGGACGCGTTCGCCTGTTTCTTTTGATGTGGGGCTTGCGTGGTATGCACGTGATGATGGCGCACTTGGGTTAAACGCTGCAACTGGATTTGCCGCTGTCCGCCCCGCTTGTTTTTTGGATCTTAATTCTATCCTCTTCAAATCTGCCTCAAACGATTTTGCGCCGGATTTTCCCTCTTCCGTGGGGAGTTCATCTGTAAATCCTTATATATTGGTTCTTCCGAATGTGCCCCCCAATGGTTTGCCTGTGGCGTATGCCTCTGCGGATAAAGCTCCTGTGATCGCAAAAATAGATGGTAAAAACCTGGTGCTGGAATGGGAGACTGCAATATCACCGGCGGTCACAAAATGGCCCGCACCGGAAGATTTTACGCTCTCTAATGGGGAGTCCCCTATCAAGGTAACAGGCGATAATGCAAATAAAAACGTGTTGCATTTAACGTTTAAAACGGGTGTAAAGTATGCTGACCCTGTCCGTATCTCCTACAATTTGAACACGGATGCCATATCGTTTGATTCAACAGGAAATCCAATCAAGGTCGTCAACAGTTTCTTAAGTTTTGTTGTGAGTAACGATACGCTCCCAGTCCCAAGCACTCCCAACGTCACGCCCACCCAGGCGCGTTTTGACGGTTTGTCCCCGGAGGATCTGAAATTCCTCTTGAGCGGAGCTGCTTTGAGCGCTGCAAATGCGGGTACTTTAACTATGGCGGTGGACACGCCGAGCGGCATGCGCATTTCGCTTGCGACGGGAAATTACAGCCTTGAATCGCGCAACTTGAGGGTTTTTAAAGCCTTTTTGTCCCAACTGGAAGACGGAAGGCACACGCTAATCCTGTATCGCGGCAACGTGCAAGTGGGGAAAGTAACCCTGACTGTAATAAACAGCACTGCAAGTCATGCATCAAGCGACAGTTCCGGATCCAGCGGTTGCAATGCCGGTGCCGGTCTGGACTTGGGTGCGTCGAGCTTGCTGTTTGGCCTTGCGGTGTTGCTTCGGAAGAAGAGATAAGAAAAACAGATACGAAGAACAGCCTCCCTCAACGAGGGAGGCTGTTCTTCGTATCTCCGACGGTTCTCCGGATGGGAGAATCAGCAGAGCTGTTTCTCCATTAACTGCGTCTTTACCCACTCGACGAAAAAGGCCAGCTGTTCTTTCGTGTGAAAGTGGTGTGTGCCTTCTTCCATAATGGTCAAGTCGCAATCAAATTTTTTTCTGAACGCTGTTAACGTCTCAAATTCACAAATGTCATCAGCCGAACCGTAAAGAATAGCGGTGGTTTTATCCCACATGTCGATGGGATGTTCTTTTACATAGCAGTAATAATCCCAGTATAAGGTGTGTCCTATAGGAGTCGATACTTCTGATTCTGCCTTCAGTCTGCTCTCGCTGACATCAAACCACGTCATCATATTGAGAATAATTTGCTCCATATCGACAATCGGAGAGAGAAAGAGGCATTGCTCTAAAGATTCTTCCTTGTAGGCTTGCAGGCTGAAATAAGCTCCGATGCTGCACGCGAACAAACGAATGCAGTCCCATCGTAATCTGGCATAATCCATAATCGCAGCGAGATCTTTTATGCAAACGTCTACTTTACAACGGGTGGATTCCTCTTTTCTGTCTCCGTGCTCCGGCAAATCGAAGCTTAATACCTGATATCCCGCCCTCGTCGCTTCCTCCGCAAACAGAGCGATGATTTCATCTGATTTGTTGGAGAGGTTGCCATGTACTGCAATAAACAGTTTCTTGGACTCTTCGCCCCATACAATAGCCGGAATGCTCTGTATCGTTACACTTTTTTTAAACATTTGATATAATCCCTGTCTTTCAATTTTTTTTACGCGTATTCCCTCGTGTCTATTTCGGCGACGGCTTTTTCAAATTCTCGCTGGCTTTCGGTGACGGCTTTTTCCTTTGGGGGAAAGTTTTTCTCAAACGCCTCAAGCTCGTTGTCGTCCGGATACATTCCCTCGCTGAAATGCACCACTCCTGTGATGCCGTCCAGAGCCCCGGGGTAGAGCTCAAGCGCCATGATTCCCGTGTAGTACTTGCCGTCGGGCATGGATATGCCGTATTTTTTTGATCCTTCAAAGCCATACGGCTTGTAGTGGTACGGGTAACCGCCGAGGATAATCGCGCGGTGCACCAATCTTTTGGCCTCATTGATCGAATGGGTGATCAATTGACGCCCCAGCCCCATGCGATGCAAACCGGGTGCGATGCTTACGGGGCCGAATGAAATGATTTTATGCTCGTGATTATCAGCATCGACGATTTTTGCATGGGAGTAAAAAATGCTTCCCACAATCTCCCCGCCAAGCTCAATAACAAAAGTCAGCTCGGGCATAAAATCGTGGTGTTTTCGCAAATGGTGAGCAATGAGGTGCTCGCGGCAGCCGGGGCAGTATAAATTCCAAAAAGCCTCTCGCGTGATGGTCTCTACAATCCGGTAATCGTTCGGTGTTTCGTGTCTGATGGTGATGTTCATTATTACGGAACCCTCCTAGCGGATAAAGCAAATAACGGTGCGTTTTTTGAAACTCTACTCAGCAGCTTAATGAGTTTCGCTTAGGATTATCATAACACCTCCGGAGTATATCAACGCTAGCGTATCGCCGTCGTTTTTTCAATGGATAATTAAAAGCCAAAAATCTCCAAGTATTTAACGAGTCGCTCTTCCAAGTATTCCGCGATCAGCGCCCCCATGGGCGCGTTGCTGCAACGCTTTCATGGGGGAGGTATTTTACCGCTTTACGCCTATTTCCGCTGTTCTCTTTTTCGTGTGTTGCTATACTGAGCGCCGAGGAGTTGGCGCAAATGAAAATACACGGGTTCATTCTATACGGCATCTTTCCCCTGGCTCTCCTGTTGCTTGGGGGGTATTTGTATTTAAACGGGCAGTTTGGGAGGCTTCCCTCTGTGGAGGAGCATGAAGCGTATTCCAAGTTGCGGTACTATAAAAACGGAGCGTTCCAAAGCGCTAAAAAGGTAATCATATCCCCCGATAAGGCGAGCGGGGGAGGCAAAAAGCACAACCTTCTGCGTTTTTTTTCTCGTTCTCCCAATGCCCCGGAGCAAGAACTGCCGCGGTTCTCATTGAATAAGAAATCCTTTTCCGAAAAGCCCGCCGATTTTGCCTTTTACTGGTTGGGCCATTCGTCGATTATTTTTGAGTTATCGGGTAAGCGACTGATCATTGACCCCGTTTTCGATAACGCCGCGCCGATTCCGTTTGCTGTGCCGCGTTACGGAGCTCCTGTGATCGAGCGCGAACAGCTCCCCAAGTTGGATTATATTCTCATTACCCATAATCATTACGACCATTTGGAGAAAAGTACCGTGACCGCTATTAAAGAGGGACACTTTATCGTGCCTCTCGGCGTCGGGGCTGTTTTGCGTGGTTGGGGTGTTGCGCCGGATAGAATTACGGAGCTGGGGTGGGGCGATCGTTTTCAGACGGGGGACTTAACCATACAGGCTCTGGAAGGCGTTCATTTTTCATCGAGGCGGTTTTCGGACAGAAATAAAACCTTGTGGGTTTCTTATGTGCTGAAGACAAAGGACAAGAATATTTTTTGGGGCGCTGACGGCGGGTATGGAGAGCACTTTGCCCGTCACGGAAGGGAGCACGGCCCCTTTGATCTGGCGGCGCTTGAAATAGACGGTTGGAACGAAGGCTGGCCGCAAAGCCATCTGTTTCCCGATGAAGTCGCCCAAGCGGCGGTGGATTTGAAAGCCAAACAGCTTTTGCCCATACACTGGGGCGTTTTTGACCTTGCCATGCATCCGTGGCATGAGTCCATTGATTCAGTCTTAAAAGAATCGGAAGGGAAGGGCTATACCGTGCTGACCCCAATCATGGGGCAGCGTGTGGAGTCTCGGGATGTTCCAACCGTGCGCTGGTGGGCGAAGGGTAGCATGATGAGGGAAAAAATAAACGCTGCGGGAAAATAGAGCCCGCAGCGTTTTGTTTGAATGGTTATTTTTGAGATAGGTAATGCCGTTTAAATCGTGCTGTTTTGCTTCCTCCGCATCAGGACTATGAGTGGGGTGCCCAGCAACAAGGTGAAGAGCGAGAGGCCCGCCGTGTTACAGCCACTGCTTTTGTCGTCGATGTTAGGTTTGGGCGTGCCTTGCTTCCAGACAGCGCTTAAGGAATCAATTTCAATCGTGCCTGCGGTGTCGACATCCATGAATCCGTAGATTTTTACAGTGCCGGAGTTTATCGAGGTAAAAGTGACTTGGTAGTGCATTCTATCCACGGTAACTGCGGGCAACTCAAACGGTTTATTCACGGTGGGGTTGAACTCTGGCATCGGTACGGGAACTTGGAATGTTGCGGTATCCGTGTTGTTCCATGCCTTAATCCCCAGTTTGGATGCATCGAGCCGAATATTTAAGGTGTAGCCCGTAATGTACTGCGTTCCGTTTTCTGTTTTTGAGAGGATGTCCAAAGTGCCCTCGTCGCTAAGTTCAACCCGTAGTATGTCTTTTTTGGCGTACCCGCCCCCTTCGATCAACCATCTGCCGGTCATGTCGTATGCGGCAAAGGCAACACTAGCAAGCGATAGAAGCATGGTTACAAGCAAAAGCCTTATGAATGTTTTTCGCATGTTCATCTCCCCTTTCGGTCGTAATCTTTAATATTCGTTACGCCCTTAATTCCTTTATATTTTAGCTGTTTTTTAATAATAGTCAATTAATTATTTTATGATTTATTTTTTTAAAATAAAAATATTATTTTTATAAGAAATAATCATGGAGGGGTGGAGTGTTTCTTTTGTATATCCTTCCTGCTTTTATGTCCTATAGCGTGTTTCTCATGTTAAAATGTTGGGATAGGCTTTTTTCGGTAAAATAAGGATGATATTATTTTTTTGTGCGTAAGCATAAATTGTTTACAGAGGGGGCAGGGTACATGGCGTTTACGATTGAGGTAGCCGGGCATGGAAAAATCAGAACAGAAACTCCGTTGATGGGGCAGGAAGTTCTTTCTTTGGCGACTAAGTGTAAGCGCGAAGGAGTCGTTGCTTGGAGGGTAAACCGCATCTTGCGCCCCCTGGGATGGGTGTTGGATGAAAGCTCTTGTGTGGAGTTTGTCGATACAAGCAGCTTTGAGGGGATGGAAATCTACCGAAAAACCCTCATATTCCTATTGGTCATCGCCTGTAAAAATGTTCTGAGCCGGGATATTATCATTCGGCATTCGATGAATGACAGCTATTATTGCGATTTTACGGATTATGCGCTTTCTAAAAAAGACGTTGCTGCCATCGCTGCGGAGATGCAATCTCTTGTGCAGCAGCAGATTCCGATTCAAATGGCGACGTTGCCTCTGGATAAGGCACGGCGTATTTTTAAACAACAGGGCAATTTAGATAAAGAAGGACTCATGCGATGGACGGGGTTTGACCCTGTAGTCCTGTATCGTTGCGCAGGGCTTTACGGCTATTTCGGAGGGCCCCTCGCGGCAAACACGGGGATGATCAAGGTTTTTGACCTCTCCTATTACGCCCCCGGGTTTTTGTTGTTATTTCCTTCGATCACTGCGCCCAATCAACTCCCCCCGTTGCAGGTGGCGGAGAAGTTAATGAATGTTTTTCGGGAATACTCCCACTGGTTGGATGTCCTGGGAGTTGGGACGATGGACAGCCTTCACGAACGCGTTTCCAAGGGGCTGGCGACGGAGCTTATCCTTGTATCCGAGGCGTTTCACAGCGAGGCGCTTTCCAAGCTGGCGGCAAATGTGCTTGCCCGTCCTCAGGTGCGCCTTCTCTGTTTGGCAGGTCCTTCAAGCTCGGGGAAAACAACGACCTCTCAGCGTTTGAGTATCCAATTGCAGGTGGGGGGTAAAAAACCCGTTCCCCTTGCCCTTGATAATTATT
>JAGPAO010000057.1 GCA_018063805.1 Synergistaceae bacterium
GGATATAGAGGATTATATTGCAACCCTGTTTCAAGAGTCTCAAAAAAATGAGATCTCGTTGCGTCGTAAAGATCTGGCAGAACACTTTGGGTGTGTTCCCAGTCAGATAAACTATGTTTTAAGAAGCCGTTTTGCTCCTGAGCATGGTTTTTTAGTTCAAAGCCAGCGTGGGGGGCATGGATATATTCGTATTATTCAGCTTCGCTTTGAGAGTTGTGATGAAAGAGCGGGACATTTCGGTGACTTGATTGGTATTGCTATTTCAGAACAGGAATCACGCCGTTTGTTGGTCAATTTACACAACAGGGGATTACTAAGTTCTCGAGAGCGGCTTTTGATTGAGGTCGCGCTGCGCAATCAGGAAGAGCAGGGAAAAACTCTTTTTGATCTGCCGCCGTATAAGAGAGATACAATGCGGGCACAATTGCTTCGAAAAATGTTGGTCAGTTTGGCCATGTCGTAAGTAAAAAGAAAAAGAATCGGCCATTGGCCGGGTAAGGAGCACACAAATGTGGCAATTTTTTACAGAGCGAGGAAAAAAAGTAATCCAATTGGCTCATCGAGAGGCGTTGCAATTAGGGCATGAGGTCATAGGAACGGAACACATCCTATTGGGTCTTATTGCTGAGGGTGAGGGTGTTGCAACGCAGGTGCTGATCAATCAAGGTTTGAATCTGTCTGATTTAAGACAGCAAATAGAAGTATCTATTGGCCGAGAGCAACCAAAGGATAAACCGGTCGACCTTCCTCTGTCCCCTCGGGCGAAGCGCGTTTTAGATCTTTCCATGAGAGAAGCCAGGGGAATGGGAGTTAATTATGTCGGCACGGAGCATATTCTGCTGGGGTTGGTTGCGGAATCCGATGGTGTTGCGGCGCAAATTCTCTCCGGCCTCGGCATTACGTTGCCTGATTTAAGACGGGATATTCAGGCGTATCTTTCCGGAAACAGGAGCGAGGTGCAGGGAGGATTCACCACCGTTTTCCCCTCTGCGGCACCGACTCAAAAAAAGTCTACATCCAAAACCCCCATGCTGGATCAATTGGGTATTGATCTTACGGAAATGGCGAAGCATGATGAGCTGGATCCGGTGATAGGCCGTGAAAAAGAAATCCAGCGGTTGGTGCAAATTTTGTCTCGAAGGACAAAAAATAATCCTATTTTGATCGGAGATCCGGGGGTTGGGAAAACCGCCATTATAGAGGGGTTGGCTCAAAGAATTATTTCGGGCGAAATTCCGGAAATCCTCAAAGGAAGGCGCGTTGTCCAATTGAACGTGGCAAACTTAGTTGCCGGAACAAAATACAGGGGTGAATTTGAGGAGAGAATGCGGCGTCTTGTCAAAGAACTTCGGGAGATCAAGAACGTGGTCCTGTTTATCGATGAAATTCATACCATTGTCGGTGCCGGAGGAGCGGAAGGGTCTGTGGATGCGGCGAATATTTTGAAGCCGTCGCTGGCCAGAGGCGAATTTCAAGTTATCGGTGCAACTACAAAGGATGAATTTAAAAAATACATTGAAAAGGACGCCGCATTGGAAAGACGTTTTCAACCGATCATTGTGGAAGAACCCAGCGAGGCGGATACCGTTCTTATTCTTGAGGGGTTGCGTGATCGATATGAAGCGCATCACCGCGTTAAAATTTCGGATGAGGCGCTTGAGTTATCCGCGAAGCTTTCAAAAAGATATATAACCGGGAGGTTCTTGCCGGATAAAGCCATTGACCTCATCGATGAGGCCGCTGCATGTGCGCGTATTAAGACGATGGAAATGCCGGAGGATTTAAAGCTGATAGAACGCAAGCTTGAGGACGTGCGCATAGAGAAAGAAGCGGCCGCTGCCTCTCAGGAGTTTGAAAAGGCTGCGAATTTGCGGGATAACGAAAAAATCCTGCTTGAAGATCTTGAAAATGCGCGTCGTATTTGGCATGAGGATAGAAACCAGACGATGCCCATTGTGGATGGAAATAACATTGCTTCCATCGTCGCGGAATGGACGGGCATTCCTGTCTTGCAGCTTACGGAAGCGGAAGCACAACGGCTCTTGCGGATGGAAGAGGAAATCCACAAAAGAATGGTGGGGCAAGATGAAGCGCTGACGGCTGTTTCAAAGGCAATCCGCCGTGCTCGAAGCGGGATGAAGGACCCCAAACGTCCTGTCGGTAGTTTTCTGCTGCTTGGGCCGACGGGTGTGGGAAAAACAGAACTTGCCCGTTCGCTTGCTCATTTTCTGTTTGGCAGCGAAGACGCCATGGTTCGTTTTGATATGAGCGAGTATATGGAGCGGCATGAAGTTTCCAAGCTGATTGGAGCTCCGCCCGGTTACGTCGGATTTGAGGATGGGGGAAAATTAACGGAGGCCGTGCGCCGGCGCCCCTATGCCGTTGTTCTTTTTGACGAAATTGAAAAAGCGCATCCGGATGTGTTCAACATGCTCTTACAGCTTCTTGAGGACGGTCATCTTACGGATGGGCAGGGGAATAAAACGGATTTCCGCAATACGGTGGTTATCATGACGAGCAACGTGGGCGCCCAAGATATCGTTCGCGGCCAGACGTTGGGGTTTTCCATCGACCAACTGAAGGATTCCAAGGCGGAATGGCACCATATGAAGGATACGATTATGGAGGCCGTTCGTAAAATGTTTAAGCCGGAATTTCTCAACCGAGTGGACGATGTCATTGTCTTTCGCACACTGGTTAAAGAAGAACTCCTTAAAATTGTCGATATCATGTTAGAAGGGGTTATTCAGCGGGCTGCCGAGCAGGAAGTGCAGTTGATTATCGACGAAAACTCCCGCCAGCTTTTAATCGAAAAGGGGTTTGACCCTAAATATGGAGCTCGTCCGTTGAGACGAACCATTCAGAGACTGATAGAGGATAAATTGGCCGATTTCTTGCTGGATGGAACGATTCGTTCCGGTAGCACGCTTCAAGTAACCGCTTTGGAACAGGAACTTAATTTTTCAGTGGAGCGAGAAGTTGTTTCTTAGGGTATAGACACTTTTCCTGTGCGCAGTTAATATGGACGGGCTAATTATTTTAAGGGGGGTCTGGTTCTTGAATAAGATGGGGAATCGTTTGCTTGTATCGCTGATTGGAATATTTCTACTTACCGGTATTGTCTTTGCCAATGATGCGGCGGAGGGAAACAAAAAAGTTATAACGGTAGACGGCAGCGGTGTTTATGAGGAAGAGTTGATGTACATCATGGGCATGAACAATGGCGGAAACGAAGCAATGCTTCGCCTGTCCCTTGCACAGATGTCCCTTGAAGATCGCAAGGAAATAGCGAAACAAGTGGGGGAAGCGTTGGCTATTGTTAAGGCCGCTAAGGATATGGGGCTTCAGTTAACGCCTCGCGTTGCTTATGAAATAAAGTGGTCGGCTAACCGCGCACTCATGAGTGCCTATATGGAGCAGATCAGCAAAAAATGGGATCTTTCCGAGGGGGCTGCTCATAAATACTTTAAGTCGCATCCGGATGAATTTGTAATGGCTGAGGCTGTTCATGTCAGACATATCCTTGTTGATACGGAGGAAGAGGCGAATGCCCTGTATCTCGCCCTTACTTCCGGTGCTGATTTTGCCGCTGCGGCAGCGGAAAAAAGCAAGGATGATGCCTCCGCACAAAACGGAGGGGATATGGGGTGGCTTGAGCGAGGGCTTACTCCGGCAGTTTTGGCTGATGCTTTGTTTGTCAACCGTAAGGGGATAATAAAACCGGTGAAATCCGAAGCCGGGTGGCATGTTTTCGACGTTGTTGATACCAGGAAAGCGCGTCAGATGACATGGGACGAGGCGAAAGAAGAAGCGTTTCAACGACTCCAGCGCCAGTATATGACAGAGGCTCTTGAGAATATCCGCAAAAAGTCATCGATTGTCATTGATGACGCTGTGCTGGAAGATCTTGGGGGCGTTCCGGTGCCGAAAAAAGCACAATAACCCAATAAGACGGCTCGTAAACAAAGCGCACTTTCCCTTTTGGGGAGGTGCGCTTTTTTCTCTTTTTTTGTATTTTTTCGGTTGCTGGACAAGCATCTTACAAGGGAGTATTCTATTTCTACATCATTAGGTTCTGTTTTCATCAGCAGTAAAAATTTAGAAAAGGAGTGTGATACTCATGTCCGACACATCAGATTCTAAATTCACGAAGGAACAGCGGGGGCGTCAGGCGACTTTATTTGAGGCATTATTTATTATTGTTTTCGCAGCAACGCTGATTTTGGGTGCCGTTAAAATCTGGGAAGCGGACGTCCACATCCCGTTGCTTCTCTCCTCTGTTCTCGCTGCTTCGATAGCGATGTTTGTTATGAAAGTTCGCTGGATGGTTATTGAGGATGGCATTATGAATTCCATTTTGATGGGGATGCAGGCCATGCTCATCCTCTACACCGTGGGAGCGCTGATCGGCAGTTGGATTCAGAGCGGCGTCGTCCCTACAATGATTTATTATGGATTGAAGGTGATTCATCCCAATATTTTCTTAATTGCAGCGCTGTTGATGTGCAGCGTGGTTTCGTTGGCCACCGGTACTTCGTGGGGGACAACGGGAACGATCGGTATCGCGCTCATGGGCATTGGAGCCGGACTTGGCATTCCCCCTGCGATGACAGCGGGATTTTGTATTTCCGGTGCCTACTTTGGGGATAAAATGTCCCCTCTTTCCGATACGACCAATCTTGCTCCGGCTATGGCAGGCACCGATCTTTTTCAGCATATCCGCGCGATGGTATGGACGACGGGCCCAACGTATCTCATCGTCATCGTTTTAGCCGGACTTTTTGGCTTGCGCTACGCCGGCGGAACTTTGGACACCGTGAAAATTGAAGCGATTCAATCCTTGATGGCTGCGGAGTTTACCATTAGCCCGTGGGGATTATTGCCGCCGCTTCTTGTTATCGGTTTAGCGGCATCGCAAAAACCGGCCATACCGAGTATTTTCTCCGGTGTGCTGGCAGGCGCTTTCTTAACGTTGTTCAGAGAGGCGCAGTTTACGGACATCACAAGTGTCAAAAATGTTTTTGGTTCTATTTTAAATGCTTTGCAAAATGGCTACACTCCGGCTCTGTCCGGGAGCATTGTAGAAGCCGGTGAGAACTTGACGGCTGTAGCTAAAATATTGAAGGAGAGCGGCGTCGTCGGTGTTTCTCCCGAAGCGGCACAAAACGCCGCAGGGATTCTAAACGAACTTTTAGCTCGCGGCGGGTTGCAGTCCATGAATTGGACGATCTCTTTGATTATTTGCGCCCTTACATTTGGAGGCATTTTAGATCGTTGCGGTTTTTTAGAAGTTCTGCTTTCAACCATGTTAAAAGGGGTGAAATCGGCAACGGGTCTGGTGACGTCTGTTATTCTCGCTTGCTTTGTGACCAACGCGCTTACGGGCGACCAATATATTTCCTTAGTTCTTCCGGGACGTATGTTCAAATCGATGTTTGAAAAAGCAGGTCTGCATCCGCGTATGCTCTCTCGTTCCCTTGAGGATTCGGGGACTCTGACAAGCGTTCTGATTCCGTGGAATACCTGCGGAGCCTACCAGAGCACGACGTTAGGCGTTCCGACGGTTGAGTATCTCCCGTATGCGTTCTTGAACTACCTGAATCCGCTTATTGCAATAGCCATGACCTTTTTCGGCATTGGTATTGCGTGGAGAGGGCCGAACGGTGAGCCCATCATTCAAGCTAAAAAACCGGATAACATTTAGTTCGCTTAATGAATAGGCTACACTCCAAAGAAGCGGATGCCCCCGCGGGCATCCGCTTCTTTGAAGTGTAGAAAAGGAGCAGAAGGGGGCGCTAGTTTGGATGTTTTATGCGAATCAAAAATAGCTCGATTGATGCCTAAATGGATGCGGGTGTGTCTGATTATCATAGGGACGGCGCTATTAACGTGGGTTGTGCACGGACTTATCCAAGGTATAGGAATAAGCAAGGCACTGCAAGGGGGTATTATAGGAGTATCCTGTGTGTTTGCTGCCGGATACCGAAAAAAAATGTATCTGTCTTCAGAGGGGATTGTGAAGGAGACTCAAAACTGGAAGCGGAGTTACCGTGAAGTTTTGTCTTGGAAAGATGTTCAGCATGTCACGTTAGTTTTTAGGGGAAATGAATTGATGTGTTTTTTTGAAAAAGATTTTAAAGGCTGGAAAGTTCTTTTTGATGCATCCCAAGAAAATAAGATCCGTGATATCCTTTCATTAAATATCCCTAAAATAGAAATAGCGGTCATGCATAAGAGTAAAGGATGATTTGAAAATGAGGTTTTACGTAGATTGGACTATGTTTATTGAGATGTTTACCATGCCCGTTCTGATTCTTATCATTTGGATTGTAACGGATCGTGTCATCGTTGCCTTAAAAAGAATGCACCCACCCTCGTTAAAGTTTATCCTCAAAAGAGTCACGGAAGAGCGCCAAAGAGAGGCCATTATTAGAAGAGCATCTACTTTTCATGGTTTGCTCTTTCAGGTTATTCGCCTTTTTTCGTGGTTGTTTTTCACGTCACTCTTTATGTGGTCGATGGGGGTGAATTTGGCTCCCATTCTTACAGGGGTAGGAGTGATGGGGCTTGCTATCTCTCTCGGAGCTCAAAATATTTTCCGTGATTTTTTAAATGGTTTTTTTATTATCACAGAGGATCAGTTTAACGTGGGGGATTGGATCGATATAGACGTCTATTCCGGCACGGTGGAGGATTTTAATTTACGGTTGACGCGCTTGCGGAGTATAGAGGGGCGCCTGATTATGATACCCAACAGCGCCATTACCCAAGTGGTCAATCACACTAAAGAGTGGGCTGTTGCTAAAGTGGATATCGGCACCGCATACGGAGCGAACACAGAAGAGGCTCTGGTGATCATGCAGGAGTGTGCGGAGGAGGTACACAGCAAATACGCTGCAAATATTTTAGAAAAGCCAGTCATTCAAGGAATCATTGATTTTAGACCGAACGATGTTTTATTGAGGACTCTTATCAAGACAGTCGCCGGGAGCCAATGGGAAATCGGGCGTGAATACAGAAGAATGTTAAAACAAAAATTTGATGAAAGGGGAATTGATTTTCCAATCCCCCAATTAGAGATCCACCGAGCAAAAGAGACCGCAACAGGATCATAATTTACTTGGAGTGCATGGTTATTCCGTAAGGAACAGGTCGTTCCTTGCCGTCGGATGGTTTGTTTGCGATAATACCTCGCCACCAAAGAGTGGACGATCCGCCTCCATCCAAGTTTAGGGCATTGATCATCCCAAGGGATTTGGCGATCCATCGTGTCTCTGCTATGGTTCCCCCCATGCTGTGCATGGGGTCTCTTCCATCCATAACGGCCCATATGATTCTATTGCTTGCGTCCACCCCGACGAATGTGCGAGGGTGCTGCTTTTCGGTGATGCTTGAATTAAAGGACTCACTCGCCGTAACGGCAACGCCATTTGAAAGTAACATGGGTCCTGCTTGGATGAGGTGACTGAAATCACTGTATGTCGTATTGGCCCATTCTTTTTCCAACGCGATGGTGCTTCCCTCCGCTAACTCGTTCAGTAATTCCTTGGATCTTCCCCGTGCGGCAATCATGAACCCCGTCTTGGGGAGGATATGGTCGCTTTCACTCGCAAGGCGTTTTGAAAACACAACTCCGTTGTCAACGTAAATTTCCAAAGTATCAGGGTGCAACCCGCTTGCCGTCGGAGTTACAGTGGCGACATAGAGAGAGGCTGTCCCCTCAGTCGGAGGTGTGTTGTAGCTTGAAATTTCAACTTTTCCCGATGGAGCGGCAATGCTGGTTTTCATCACTCCGGAGCCAAAATGAGCTTGCCCCGACGATGTCCACCCAATGGCGGAGCGTTCCGGATACGGCTTTCCAACGGGCATTCCATTTTGCATCAGTGACCCTATGGGGCGTCCGCCATAGAAAAAACCGCCGTTGACCGCGCCTATTGCGTTTACAGATCGTGCTATTTCTGACAGCGGAAGCTGCGGACGTCCAAGAGGTTCAGCAAAAACGATGGATTGGTCCACGCGCGAAGGGGCAACGGCAATGGCCGCAAGGTATAGGGGAGGCTGTCGCATAGCGGTCGTTTTATTGGTTCCGGGTGTCCCCACTCCCTGTCGATAGAGGATCAAATCGGTTCCCGCATAAGAAAAAACCCGATTCCAGACAACACTTCTTCTGCAAAGGGTAACCCACGCCAACAATGCCTTAACATTTTCATCGGACAGCGGTTCATCTCCGCCCGAGAGAAGGGCTGCCGGTGCTTGGGGGACTATTTCCGCTGCCATAAACAAGATGGGATCTCCTGATCCTGCAAATTCTTGAAGCCCTCCGATTTTTTGGGACAAACCGGCCTCAAAACGCCAACCCATACTGCAGAGTGCAAGGTAAAGAGCCTCGCTTTTTGTCGCCGCAGCATCGGGAGAAAAAGCCTGATTGGGAAGGATAATTCCATATTTTACGGCGGATCGGACAATGTTTGAAAACGAGTGATCCGGTTTGACGTCTAAAGGCAGGGCAGTGGTTCCTTGCGGGGCAATATACAACTCCAAAGATCCAAATAGTTTGGAGAGCAATGCCGCTTTTGTAATCGCCTGGCTTGGGTTTGGGAAGAGCAGGAGCAGGGCAAAGAGAAGGGAGAAAAGGCGAAAAAATAAAGGAAATCGCCCGTGTGCTTTGTGTGTCTGTTTCTTTTCTGTTACTGCAAAAATCATATAATGAACCTCTTTTCTTTTCTGCCGGTGTGGATTAATGGATTCAACATAGCGTCTATATCGCTAATCCCATTATACACGCCATGCAGATAAACGGGCATCATTTACCGTCGAATGGCGCATGTAAAAGTTCTTGTGAAGCATTCCCGAATGGCTTATAATACAAAATAACGCAGAAATAAATTTTAATTTTTTAGTATTTTTAATAAAAAATCATGATTAAACAATCATAACGATTGTGTTGGATCCTTCAATGATTCTTGCTGATGCAGGAATCATTATTTAAAGATTTGATAGCGAAGGGGGCGCAGGGATACGGGGGATTGGGCAACATGTAAAAAAATAAAGACCACTCGGAGGTGCGTGTAATGAAACAGTATCCGTTTAGAGCCACGCTGCTGCTTTTCTTATTTCTTATAGTTCTTGCTTCGCCAAGTTGGGCGGGGAAAAGCGGGGAGCCTAAGCAGTACGACCTTGTTATGACACAAAGCAAGAGCGCTGTAAAAACAGGGGAGAGCGTGATTTTTACTGTTGTATTGCCCGTTGAAAGCGATTGTTATATTCACATTGATGAGGGTTACGGTGTCGTTGGTGATTACCCCATGACGCGTGTTTCCGGTACGAAATACAGATATATCCATACACCGAAGAAAACAACCGCTGGGACAGCAACTGCGCAGGTAATGTTTTTTTCGGCAAACGCTTGGGGAACCAGTAACAGAACCTCGTTTGTTGTGTCTCCGAATAAGGCGCAAATATTAGAAATAAAAACGGTACCCGAGAACTGGATGCCGCTTCGAGTAGGGCGTGTGGATGAACTGGGAGTCTTTGGGATTTTTGCCGATGGCAGCGGTGCTCCTATTCATGAAGGAGTATTGGGAACCACTTACCGAATTGTATCGGGGGATCGCAATATTGTCTCCATCTCCAAGGATGGGGCGATAAAGGGGCTTAAACCCGGCACGGCACAGCTTAAAGTAACCAATGGAACGCATACAGCGATTGTGGAACTTCTGGTGAATGGCCCCATTGATGCTTCTAAATGATGGAGTCCCGAGTATCACTTTTTGTGGAATCACTAGGAGGATGCAACAGCGGCGGCTTTATCGGGTTGTTTGCCGCTTTGAGCCTATTTTTATTCAAAAAGAAGGAATTTTGATTTTCTGAATTGTAGTATGGGGCAGAGTACCCTGAGTATTTTGCCCCTGCTTTTTTGTTGCGGAAATGATTTGTCTCGTTAGCTTAATGATCTATGGAGGATGTGTATGTATATGGCGAATCCGTTTCTTGCTACAGCGAGTATGCTTTCTTTGATATTCTTAGGGGTACTCATTCCTATCGTTGCCATTATGTCTTTTTTATTTTTTGTTTTATACATGGTTTCCAATAAAAAAATAAGACCCATGCAATTTTTTTATGTTAATATGCCTATTGCACTTGTTTTATCGATGTTTTATTGGTGGTTTGAAGATTTTTTTAATCATATTGTAGATCTATATTGTGTTTTGTATATTGCGGTGATGTTTTTTGTCGTTTTGCGCGGAATATTTCTTAATAAAAATATGCGACTATTAGATTATACGAAAATATTAATACCGCTGTTTATGACGGTTGCGTTTTTATTGATTAAAGCATACGGAATAAGTTACAATTTAATCGTCCACTATGTTTTTTTAGCGCTGGACCATTATTTGTAGTTTCTGTAATTATTTTACCGATATCGTTTTTTTTATCCGTTTCTTTGTTGTTACTCACAAAACATTTTTTTGGAGTAGCCAAAAAAGGAGAAGTCTATTTGAGGAATGAAAAAATAATAAGAACTGTTTTTGTTTTTTTATTTATGCTTATTTTTACATATTTGTTATTTTTATTACACTTCGGTTTTTTTTCTAAAATATTGGAAATCGTTGTCTCTATGTCTGTTTTTTTATATGTTTTCTTGTTGCTCTATACGAGGAATATTTTTGAAATAATAGGTAAGGAAGTGCTGTATTTGAAAAACGTAAAAATAATAGGTATTATCCGTGTGCTTATTGCGTGTATCTTTATTGTGATATTTTTTATGTCTTTTTACTTTAGCTGATGGTGTTCATGAGTATTATTTAGGGGAAAGGTGGGATAAAAATGAATAGGATGGCTACTCTGTTATGTGCGCTATCTGCGATAAGTTGTCTTTATGGAGTAGCCTTTGCCCAAGAAGATAGTAAGCGGCTTCAATTAACTTGGAACGACAGTCAACCGATTATAAGCGGGCAAAACATTACCTATCGATTGAAAACATCTGGGTTTGTTCCCGGTTTTTTTACTATCAACACAATAGATAGCGAGAACACAGTTCGTTCAAGGATGATGTTAAAGAAACCGTTTGGTGATTTGCACGTGGGAAGGATGAGGATTCCATTATTGTCATCAGGTGTTGCTGAAGTTTCTGCCTTTGGATCTTACCCCATGACATTACTGACGATGTTTGTGCTGATGGCTAAGCAGCCTATTAAGCTCTTGATCCCTTCAGTGCTTGATTTGGAGGACTTTGATAGCGAATTTTTTTCCGTGACTAAAACCATAAACGTCTTTCCTCGGATGTGGCTTCTAAAGAGCATTTATGCCGGTGGACGTTATAATTTTGATCTTGCCATAAGTGTTCCGGTTGGTGCACAGGAAGAGTTGTCTGTTCGAGGCGTTTTTTGGACGGGAGAAACAAGGGAAATCCATAACGGTTTTCTGGGCACCACGTACACTCCGATGCAAAAGGGTATCATAAAGGTATCGAAAGACGGGGTTATTACAGCACTTCACCCCGGAGAAACCACTTTAACCATCCGCAATGGGCGACAGGCGACCACTTTGCCGATTGAAGTGCGCGAACCATGAAGCAAGAGTTT
>JAGPAO010000189.1 GCA_018063805.1 Synergistaceae bacterium
GAAATCGCCCAAACGATACAGGAGCAGATGCCCATCGCTTCCCTCAATTCTGTAATCCCCAAGTATCTTCCGTACCACCTGTTCCGCGTCTTGCGGTCTCTCCATTGAAGCGTAAACTGTTTTGAAGAACACTTTTATTCCCTCCACTTAAAGTTCGTTGTATTTTTTGCTGGTGCCGTAGGGGAGCAACCGAGATACGTGCGAAAAAGATAAATTGCTCTGTCATTGTATTGTATCGCACTTATCACATCTGCATTTTGATCTTAGGCCTGTCAATCCTTAAGCGCGGAGTCGGCTGGGTGTAAAAATTATACCCTCTCCATAATCTGCGGCCAATATCTGGGGATCCAGGGCAGGAATGAGCGGTGTAAGGATGAAGGGATTTTATCATCATTCGGACACATTTCGCCTGATAGGTTGTACAGACTTTGAAGAATCAGGTTTTAAACATTAAAAGAGGATCAAACGGCTTGCGTCCTGTATTTTGCTTATTTTGGGATTTTTTAAATCGATGGAGTTCCTTGGCAAAGACACTCCAGTCAATGAGCGTATTTAGGGCTACCAGCGGGTCTTTGCCTACTGCTTTTTCTTCATTCCGCAATCGTGCAAAAGCGACATCGTTTTCTTTACCAAACAGATTAGCAGACATCCTTTTTATCTCCCTCATCACCTCATCAATTGATATCACTATGTTTTTTCAGATCACATATATTTTACCACTTAATTTTAGGCTTGTCTGTTTTGAGAAGTTCCCTATTATTAATAACGGTATATGAAAACCACTTTCAAGTTTCCGACGCTCTTTAATGCTATAATCAGCCAATAAATAATATATTTTAGCTTTTGGAGGCACCGTACCGTGGAAAAAAACCCGGAAAATTTAGCGATACGCGTATGGGAAAAGGTTGTCTCCTCTCGCCATCTTTCCATTATCCGTAATGCACTGACCCTAACGCTTCCTCTTGTTATCGCTGGTGCCTTTGCTGTGCTCATAAATAATCTTCCCATAGATTTCTATCAGGAATGGATGATCCGGCTATTCGGTGAATCGTGGCAATCCTTTGGCGGCTATATTTACAATGGCACCTTTGCTGTCATATCACCGATCATCGCCTTCACTATCGGCCACAGCGTTGCAGAGGACTACAACGCGCGCAACACATTGAACCGTATCCACCCCAATATCGTGGCGCTTGTCAGCTTCAGCAGCCTAATGGCCATAATAGAACCGCTCGCCGCCTCCTACTCCATTCCCTATCGCTGGACGGGGATTCACGGGATGTTCTTGGGGATCATCATCGCCCTTGCCGCATCACACCTTTTCTTGCGCATCTACTCCGTTCGGCAGTTGCGCCTCGCCTTTTTTTCAGAGGACGCGGACGAAACCATTCCGCACGCGTTGCGCGGACTTCTTCCCGGATTATTAACCGTAGCGTTTTTTGCTCTTATTAAATTTTTTGCGAAAACCGTTTTAGGGGTACAGGATCTGCATGCAATAACCTATAGCCTGCTCTATCTCCCCTTTAAAAACATGGGAAACACACTGGAAACATCCCTTATTTACAACATGGTTCGTCATCTGCTCTGGTTTGTCGGCATCCACGGCTCCAATGCGCTCGAACCTATTATGACGGAGCTCTATGTAACGGCGATCAACAGCAACATTGCGGCCGTCGCAGCAGGAAAACCCATTCCCCACATCTTAACGCAACCCTTCTTTGACTGCTTTATCTCCATTGGGGGTGCGGGCTCCACGCTGTGCTTAATCATCGCGTGTTTAGCCTATTCCAAACAGGGCAGCATCAAGAGGATCTCCCAACTATCCATTCTCCCGGCTATTTTTAATATCAACGAGATTATGCTCTTTGGCTTACCCATCATCCTCAATCCCATCTTCTTTGTCCCTTTTATCTTGACCCCGCTGGTCTTCACGCTTACCAGCTATGCCGCAATAGCCAGCGGTGCCGTCTCGCCTATCATTACAAAGGTCGCCTGGACAACGCCCGTCTTTATCAGCGGATACGAAGCGACGGGATCCATTGACGGCGCATTGTTACAGCTCTTCAACATCATCATCGGAGTGGGGATCTACTACCCCTTCGTTCGCATCGCGGAAAGACAGAAGGAAAAACAAATCTGCATTAATTATGAAAAACTGCTCAGCGTAACGAATAATGGAGATACCATGGCCGAAACCGCCAAATATATTTCCCGTACTGATTCCGTAGGAGCCTTAGCGCGCTCCCTATCCAACGACCTCCTTCTTTCCGTCAAAAGAAACGAGTTGTATCTGGAATACCAGCCTCAGGTGGATGCCATAACGGGAAAAGTCTTTGGAGCGGAAGCCTTAGTACGCTGGAAACACCCGCATATCGGAAAAATCCCCCCCTCCCTCTTCATCGCATTGGCGGAGGACATCGGTTTTATTTCAACGATCGGCCTGTGGGTGTGCGATGAAGCCTCGCGCCAAATGAGCGAATGGCGCAAAGCCGGCGTTAACAACTTCGTCATGTCGATTAACGTCTCCATGAAGCAGTTGGACGACCCCGACCTGCCGGAAAAATTATCGGCAAGCATGCGGCAATACGACGTACCTCCGGAGTTCATGGAAATAGAGGTCACGGAATCCGTCGGATTGAGCTCTCACTTGGGGCATAATGTCCTCCTTCAAGACATTCGCCTGAGAGGAATACAGATTGCCATTGATGATTTTGGCATGGGGCACAGCTCTCTTGTCTACCTTAAGCAGTTCCCTGTCAATACGCTAAAGCTGGACCGCGTTTTGGTTCATGACGTCCACCGCAACCGAAGCAGCGCCGAGATTATCGCCACTATTTCAGAGCTGTGCCGCTCCTTGGATGTGCACTTGCTCGCGGAGTATGTGGAAACAAAGGAGCAGGCACTGATATTGCAGGAACTTGGGTGTCATCGTTTCCAAGGTTACCTCTACAGCCCATCCCTCGCACCGGACGAGTGTCTCCGGGTTATTCAAAAGGGATTCCCTCCCCTCGGCAGATGAAAAATTTTCTCCGCGGCAGCTTGATCCCCTTTGCAATCGTGATGATCTGGTGGTGGGGATCCTCCGTAAATGCGTGGAATCGCTTCCTCCTCCCCTCTCCCCAAGCGGTCTTTCAGGCCGCAGCAGAGCTGTCAGAAGAGGGAATCCTTTTCTCACACATCCAAAGCAGCCTTCTGCTCGTCCTCAAGGGATTCGGGGCTGCGTGCCTATTAGGCTTTCCTATGGGCGTTTTTTTCGGTTTCACCCCGCGATTATTACGGTATGCGAACTCATCCCTTGAGTTTATCCGTCATATTCCGCCCATCGCCTTGGTACCGCTTTTCATTCTCTGGTTTGGGCTTGGGAATGGGGCCAAAATCGTGACGATTGCCCTGACGGCTTTTTTCCCCATCTTTTTGAATACGTTCACTGCTCTTCGCGCGATTAATCCACAGCTCTTAGAAGTCGGATCTATTTTTCGCTTCAAGCTATCGGAGCGTTTTTTCCTCATCGCTCTGCCGGGGATGATTCCCCTGCTGCTGACGGGAGTCCGCCTGGGACTCGGATATTCATGGAGAGCACTCATC
>JAGPAO010000190.1 GCA_018063805.1 Synergistaceae bacterium
GTGAGGGCTCAAGGTCGCACTCACCACGGCGTCGCAGTCAAGTAATGCCTCGTAGCGGTTTGCGTAATCGATCGTGTGGACCCCCTCTATTGCGATGTTTACGCCGCTTCGGTACGATCTCAATGTGATGATCGTGCGGTAGCCCTTACGGACAAGGGAAGTTGCTACGTCGCAGCCGATCTTTCCGTTTCCTATCACCATCACGGTCCTGATGGCTGTATCGGCGGCAATAATCTTTAGCGTTTTGTCCACGATCGAGTTTTCCGCGTTTTCCCGTGGATTGAGTCTTATCTCTGTCTTCACTTTCTTTGCACAGGTAATGGCCGTTCTGAAGAGAACTTCCAGATAGCTGTCGCAGGCATTGAGCTCCCTTGCCTCCGAGAGGGCGCCTTTCACTTGTGTGAGGATTTGATCCTCCCCCCAAATTTGGGATTTTACCCCGCTTGCCAGCTCACAAAGGTAAAAGAGGACCCCTTTCCCGGAGATGGTACGTCCCGCATATTGATATTCCTCGTAATCCACCCCTGCCAGCGTGCAGAGAAGCTCAAAGGCATTGACCGTCGATTTATTTTCTAAAGAGAGATAAATTTCGGTTCTGTTGCAAGTGGAAACGATGACAGCACCGGAGATGAGGGGATTCTCCTTGATTTTTGCATACGCATTAGCTGCAGCCGATTGGGTGAATGAAAATAGCTCCCTTACGGCGATAGGGGCGACGGTGTAGTCTATCGAGCCCATGACGATGTTGATCTCACTCAAAAGGCACACCTCCATTCCGATGCGGCTATTGCGGCGGTCATGCCGGTTTTAGCGGCCTTGGGGACGATCAGCAGCCCCTTGCTGTGCAGAACGGCGGACCGCTCACAAACGTTATCCGTTCCCGTAACGGATTGCACAAAATCGGACTTGCTGAAAATCCCTTTGATTCCTGACAGCTCCTCCGATGTATAGGTAACGAAGTCCACCTTGTATTTTCGTGAAAAATCGAGCAGGCAGGGCTCCTCCTTTTTCAAGTCAATACTCGCCAATGCTTTTACGGACTTGATTGAAAGATCATTTTTTTTGAGAGTATCCAGCATAAAGGCCTCAAAGGCCTGAGATTCCGTTCCTTTTTTGCATCCCGTTCCGATGGTGATGATTTTGGGCGCGGCGTTCAACGTGACGTCAAAGGGTTTTAAAGAGGGTTTCAGCGATACGCAGATTCCGATAGGCAGCTTGTTGTCAAGCTTCAACTGTTTGGGCAAGTCGCCGCAAACGTCAAAATCACTGTAAAACCCCACGCTCTCATCCCTCAATATTGCGGAAGAGATATCCTTTATTTTCGATATATCCAGTACGGCGCACCCATGAGACGCGCACCATGTGTCTACGGCGAACTTTCCGTTTAGATCCGTAGCGGTGGTGATGACTGGTGTCGCCCCGATTGAAGCCGAGAGTTCAAGCGCAAGATCGTTGGCACCCCCAATATGCCCCGAGAGGATGGGGATGGCAAACGTGCCTTTCTCATCCATAACGACGACTGCCGGATCGGTTTCTTTGGAGGAGGCAAGCGGCCCAACGAGCCTCACGACTATCCCGATGGCACCGATGAAGATCATTGCATCACAGGCGTGGAACTGTCTCTCCGTAAACGCCCTCAGAGACAGACTGTTTTTATCATAGACGACAAAGGCATCCCCCCTTGCGGAGATGATCCGTTCTTGGAGCTTTTGTCCTTTCGGGGTAAAAGAGGCGATGGCGATCCTCATTTTTGTAAACCCCCTCTGTATTCGTGGGAGAACGATGGGTCGTAGAGTTTGGATAGCTCGTAATCATCGCCTAAAAAATCCCCGACTAGGATCAATGCGGTCTTGGCGATATCGTTTTCCCTGGCGGCCTGAGCCAGCCCCTCGACTGTTGTTCGCACGACCTTCTGATCATCCCACGTGGCCTTATAGACAATAGCGGCTCTCGTGTCGCGTTTGTAGCCGCCCGCAAGGAGGCGCTTTGTCAGTTCCTCCAGCATCGTTGTAGAGAGAAAAATAACCATGGTGGCGTTATGAGAGGCCAGGCGTTCGATGGATTCTTTCTCCGGCACCGATGTCCGCCCCTCCATTCTTGTTAAGATGACGGTCTGGCTTACCCCCGGCAGGGTGAACTCGGTACGGAGCGCGGCCGCGGCTCCCAGAAAGGAGCTGACGCCGGGGATTACCTCGTACGGGATGTCGTGCGATTTGAGCGCGTCCATCTGTTCTCTGATCGCGCCGTACAGAGAGGGGTCGCCTGTGTGGAGTCTCGCGATGGTCTTATTTTTTTTGAATGCGTCAACCATGACCGTGATCACTTCGTCAAGAGTCATGGACGCGCTGTTGTGCACTTCACAGCCATCTTTTTTTAAATTTAAAAGCCCTTTATTTACGAGAGAACCGGCATAGATGATCACGTCGGCCTCTGACAGAAGCTTTTGTCCCCTCACCGTTATCAAGTCTACGGCCCCGGGGCCGGCACCTATAAAGGAAACCATTCTATTCACTGCACTTCGCCTCTTTTTCCTTGACGACGATGAGAGAAAAATAACCGGAATCGTCGTCGGCATCTTCTATTTCAGCGTATATTTTTTCGTTTGGCATGGTTGCGCACTCGACCATCATCACCGTGTTTTCCTTTTTTAACTCGATCAACCTGTTCTTCATTGCTTTGAACTGCCCCCCCGCTTTCATCAGCACCTTTGGGCCCTTCAGGGATAAATTATTTTCCAGATCGTCGTATGATGCGGGGATAATATGCAATGTTTCGCCCGCCTCACAGAGGGGAATATTGAGGCTTGCGGCCGCAGCGCAAAAAGAAGTTATCCCCGGCACGATCTCCGTTTCAAAGCCCCTGTTCATGATTTTTTTATGCACATATGTATTGGTCGAATAAACGCCCGGGTCGCCAAGGGTTAAAAAGGCCACGTCCTTGCCCTCCTCCAGTAACGGACAGATCGTATCGGCGGCAAGGTTGTGGTGCGCGTCCAGCACCTCCTTGTCCCGCGTCATCGGCATTTTGCAAAAAAGAATCTCCTTGCCTTGCAAATATTCCGAGGCGATATCCAGGGCGAGGTTTTTCCCCTGACTGCTCTGCGGGACGCAAATCACATCGCATCTCTTAAAGGTATCGATTGCCTTTAACGTGATGAGCATTGGATCTCCGGGCCCGACCCCCACGCTGTAAAATTTACCTCGCTGCAATGAAATCTCCCCTAACCGTAAGTTCACTTGAGAACATGATCACGTTAAAATTGAGCTCGCTTTTTGTCCTGTATTCAAGATGGAACAGAATTTTATCCATGATGCTTTTGAGTACTTGATGGCGAAGGCACTCGCCATCAAGCAGTGCGATGGCGGCCTCCGTCGTTTTTGCCTCCATGATGCTGATGAGAGTCCGCATGGGAACCCCCAGGCAGGCCGCGTGCGAGCACAGGATCTCCATCCGGCAATCGGCGGTGTTGGAGTGCGTGTTCATAATCCCCCCCGCGATCTTGACCAATTTGCCGATGTTTCCCACGAAGACCACCCGTTTAAACCCTTTGTAGCGGATGTAGTCCAGCGATTCGCCGATGAA
>JAGPAO010000191.1 GCA_018063805.1 Synergistaceae bacterium
CAAGAAAGCGACTCAAATAATGCAAGCAATTTCTCCGCAACAGGCTTCATCAAATCGCTGTGAAAGGGCGCACTCACCTTAAGCGGAATCACTTTAGAAGCACCGATGGCCTTAGCTGTTTCCATGGTTCTTCCAACGGCTGCCGTATGTCCGGAAATAACAATCTGCGTAGGGGCATTCACATTAGCGGGTTGACAGACTTCCCCCTCTGCGGCCTGTTCACAGACATCCTTCAGCGTGTCCATATCCAACCCCATAATGGCTGCCATGGCGCCCATTCCGAGGGGAACGGCCTCCTGCATCCACTGCCCCCGCTTGTGCACTAAAGAGACGCCCTCAGCAAAAGGAAGCGCTTCTGCGGCAATAAGAGCAGTGTACTCCCCCAAGCTGTGTCCCGCAACAAATAGGGGGTTGAGTTTTTCTCCGTATTCCTTCTCAAATACGCGCATCACTGCAATACTCATCGTCATCACCGCCGGTTGCGTAATGGCCGTTTTCATCAGATCTTCCTCCGGCCCTTCGAAAATCAATCGAGTCAGAGAAAAACCAAGAGCCTCATCGGCCTCTTTAAACACATCGCGTGCGATATCGTACTGGTCGTAGAAATCCCTGCCCATTCCTACTTCTTGGGCTCCTTGACCGGGAAAAATAAGCGCATAGGGCATTAGGTGTAAACCTCCTACTGATCGTTATTTGAATTTATCGTCGGATCTCAAACTGATCCGGTGCGCATCCTCGAAGATATCACGAATAATCTGTGCTGCCGGGAGAATTTCATGAACCATCCCCGCACTCTGCCCCGCCATCACGGAGCCGAATTCCACATCTCCATCCACCACTGCATTGCGGAGTTTGCCGGCTCCATATGCCTCAAGTTCCGGTGCCGGGCTGCAATGATCCTCTAATTCCTGGAATTTTTGCGTGAACTTATTTTTTAACGAGCGCACCGGATGCCCCAGCGTGCGCCCCGTTATAACCGTGCCTCTATCTCCGGCATCCAAAACCTTCTTTTTATAATTGGGGTGAACGTTGCACTCCGTGCAGCATAAAAAACGAGTGCCCATCTGGATCCCTTCAGCACCAAGAGAAAAGGCAGCCACAACCCCACGCCCATCGGCAATTCCCCCTGCAGCGATAACAGGTATGTTGACGGCATCTGCAATTTGAGGCAAAAGCACCATCGTGGTAATCTCACCAATATGCCCTCCGGCCTCCATGCCTTCGGCAATAACAGCATCCGCGCCTTGCTTGGAAACTCTCTCCGCATGAGAGACGGAGGCGATCACCGGCATAACAAGGGTTCCCAGTGGTTTTAAACGATCTAAAACTTTCCCGGGCATCCCCGCTCCGGTAGTCACTATCGGAACGCGGTACTGTGCTGCCAACTCTATTGCATCGCCTGCCGTGGGAGAAAGAAGCATGATATTCAGAGCATAAGGGCGATCCGTAAGCGTTTTAATCCGAATCAGCTGTTTTTCCAAAAGCTCCGGAGGCATATTCGCGGCTGAAATAACACCAAGCCCTCCGGCATTGCTGACCGCTGCCGCCAGATCCGCATCTGCCACCCACGCCATAGCTCCTTGAAGAACAGGATACTTTATCCCCAGTAATTTTGTTACCCTATTGGATTCGAACACGCTCTACACCTCGGTCCTTTACTTTTAAGCTTCCAGGAGCACTGCGCCCCATGTCATCCCCGCGCCAAAGCTGGATAGAACGGCTTTTTGCCCCGGCTGTATGCGCCCCTCCGCAACCATTTCATGTAAAAGAAGCATCACAGTAGCCGCACAGGTATTGCCGTAACACCCTAAATTCATCACTGCTTTTTCAGTGGGCAGGGATAATCGTCTCATAATTGATTCTATCATTCTTTCATTCGCCTGGTGCAATATCCACCAATCAATATCCTCAGGAGCCAAACCACACTGCTCACAAAAACCTTTCAAGTATGGAGGAATCTCCTTATTCACAAATTTAAAGACTTCGCTCCCCTTCATCTTAACAAAGTGCTCTCCGTTGGCAACAGTTTCCGCAGAAACGGGACGAGCAGACCCCCCCGCAAGGAGTTCAATATAATCGGATTTTGTTCCGTCCGCCTTCAGATCAGCAGCTGTGATACGAATTTTCCCCGGCCGAGAAGAAGAAAGAATGCAAGCACCCGCTCCATCACCAAATAAAACACAGGTATTGCGATCAGACCAATCGATTAAGGGCGAAATGACATCAGCACCGATCACCAAAACGTTTTTCCAAAGCCCCGCTTGAATCCCCGCAGCAGCAACCGTCATCGCATAGACAGCACTGGGGCAGCCCGCCTCTATATCCATGGCGCCCGCATTGGTTGCACCCAACATTCCCTGCACTCGAGCGGCAACACTGGGGAATAAAGTGTCGGGGGTAAGTGTACCGACTACAATCATATCCAAATCCGTCGCGGCCATTTCAGAATTGGAAAGAGCCTGTAAAGAAGCACGGTAAGAAAGCATACTCGTCGTCTCTTCTCCCTCGGCTATTCTGCGCTCAGAAATCCCCGTTCTCTCCAAAATCCACTCGTTGGTGGTGTCCACCATCTTCTCCAGATCCGCATTCGTAAGATGCTTCTCCGGAACACTCAGCCCTGTTCCTAAAATTGAGATAGGTACTCCGGTAAATCGCGTCATTTATATTCCACCTTTGGAAAGCTCTTCTCTGATTCGTTCTACCCCTTTATGCAGGGCAAAATTATGCGCCACCGTGAGTGCTGTTGCAATAGCAGGTGCCTTCGAACGCCCATGTGCTTTTACAATCACACCGTCCACACCTAAAAGAGGGGATCCCCCTTGCTTTTCGTAATCAAAACGAGCGGCGACTCTCTTTAACGCAGGGTACATGAACGCAACGCCCACTTTTGCCATAATACTTTTATCTATTTCAGCCTTCATCATCCCGTAGATGACCTCTCCAATGCCCTCTCCGAATTTTATGAGGGCATTTCCGGTATAGCCATCACAGACAACAACATCCGTTTTTCCATAGGGGACGTCCTTCCCCTCAATGTATCCTTTAAAATTAAGCGTGCTTTTAAGAAGAAGCTCGCGCGCACCGGAACAGGCTTCATCGCCCTTGCTGTCCTCTTCTCCGTTTGAAAGAACAGCCACAGTGGGGTTATCCACACCTGCCAGCGTTCGCATGTAGATACTGCCCATGTGTGCAAATTGATATAAATTAATCGCCTTACAGCGAACCGTAGCTCCGACATCCAGCAATAAACTCGGTTTTTCCAGTGCGGGCAAAGGGACAGCTAATCCGGGGCGATCAATACCGTCAATACGTCCGACAAGCAGAACGCCTCCGGCCACAATCGCTCCCGTATTTCCCGCCGAAATACAGCCATCCGCCTCTTTGGAATGCACCATCTGCATCCCGATGCACAAGCTGGCCTTGCGTTTTTTACGAATGGATACGGAAGGACTATCGCCCATTCCGATGACCTCATCCGTGTGCACTATGTGCAATCGCGAACGAACAGAAGATTCCACGTCCGCCAAAAGAGGTTCTATCTGGTCCGCTGCGCCGATGAGAACAATTGAAAGATCTT
>JAGPAO010000058.1 GCA_018063805.1 Synergistaceae bacterium
AAAGGAAGCGGAAAAAACGCTTCCTTTATTTTCTTGTAATAAAGAGGGGGATGACAATGGTAAAAGAGCCGGATAGTTACTGGTGGTACATCACGGTGGCTGCTGAAGAGGAGCAGGAAGAAATACTTCATTCCCTGGCCGAAATTTCTGGTGGCATTGGTTCCGAGATACAGGAGCTGCCTGAGGGAGCTCGGGTTCGTATCTATTATCGATCGGACAGAGAAATTTCCCATTGGCGGGAACAGCTATTAATAGCGATGGAGCCTTGGACAGGTATTCGCGTTGAGGATATCGGAAAAATAGAAAATCAACAGTGGAATGTTCAGAGCGAGGAAGCCTTTCCCCCATTGTCCATCGGGGAAAACCTTGTGGTTCTTGCTCCGTGGCATAAGGGTGAGGAGCCAAAGGAAAGAATCCCTCTTTACATCAATCCTGGAAGTGCTTTCGGTACGGGGTACCACGAGAGCACGCAAATAGCACTGGAACTGTTGGAGAAATACCTTCACAAGGAAAGCCGCGTTTTGGATGTAGGAACGGGTTCAGGGATTTTATCTATCGCCGCTTATAAAATGGGTGCTTCCTTTGTGTGTGCCAGAGATATCGATCCGGTTGCGATTGATGAGGTACGCAACAATTTAAAACTGAACGGAATCGCAGAAAAAGCGGTAATACTGGAAGAAGCAGATTTACTTGTTGGGTTTAACGGCCAAGTAGACGCGCTCATCGCTAATATCTTGTTTGATGTGCTATTGCCCATGCTCCCGGATGTGAAAGCAATCCTTTCTCCCGGAGGTACGGCCTTCTTCTCCGGATTGATCCTGTCTGAGAGAGAACGTTTTATTGCGGGTCTAAAAGAGGCCGGATTGTGTGTGTTGGATGAAAGAAGCAAAGAGGAGTGGTGGGGTGTCGCTGCCCAGGTTGCGCCTTGAAACGTGTACCCTTCTTTCAGAGAAGGAATGGCTTATTGACTCGGATCAGCAGCATCATTTAACCCGTGTTCTCCGCTGTAAAGAGGGAGACAGGGTAGAAGGGCTGTTTTTGGGGGAAAAAATTGTTCTTGCTCTGTGTTTTCATCCGGATGGACTTGCCGTTCGTGAATGTTATCGGCTTCCATTAAGACGGGATCACTTGGAGATCCACCTGTTGCTTGGGCTTTTAAAGGCAGATCAATTTGATATCGCTCTCCGTGCCAGTGCGGAGTTAGGAGTGGCCGTTATTCATCTCCTAGCCTGTGCCAGAAGCGTTCCTCAGCTGGGAGAGGATAAGATACGAGGAAAGATGCAGCGTTGGAGCAAAATTCTTCACGAAGCAACGCGGCAGTGCGGTTCAGTCACGCCGCCGATGATTTCTCCTCCCGTTCCCTTAAGGGATTTTGATTTTGCATCACTTCCCGGGGCTCGATTTGCCGCTCTACTTGCGGAAAGATCAATCCCTATCGGAAATATCTGTTTTGAGAATAAGCTTGCTTTTGCCGTTGGTCCGGAGGGTGATTGGGATTTGGAGGAAGAGGCGTTGTTGATAGGAAATCAATTTAAACCCGTTGGTTTGGGAGATCATGTTCTTCGCTCTTCCACTGCCGTGGTCGCCGGTTGTTCTTGGTTTCGATTAAAGGATCAAGCGGAGAGAATATAAAATGCAGCTGAATGGAAAGCGATTTTATATTTTTGCGATGGGGTGCCGTTCCAACCAATACGAGGGAGAAGCTCTCGCCTCGGCTCTAAGAGCCAAGGGGGCAATTTTATCCATAGAAAATCCGGATATTATTATTGTTGTTACTTGTACCATCACATCTCAGGCAGATATGAAAACCCGCAAGCTGTTTAGGAAACTTCGCAAAAAGAATAACGAGGCATATATCGTTGCAACGGGGTGCTATGCACAAGGGGCTTGTGGATCGGACTTATCCTCTCTCGGAGTGGATTTGTTGGTTGGAAATCGCTTAAAACATAGAATTGTTGAATTGATAGAGGAGTATTTGGGTTCGGATCGCCGTTTTAATGAGGTTCGTACACAGCTTGCCGATAATCAAGATTGGGATCGTTTGCAACTGGATACACCCGGCAGTCACGCACGTGCTTTTATAAAAATACAAGATGGCTGCAATCACGGATGCAGCTATTGTATCGTACCCAGTGTCAGGGGGATGCCCTCTTCAAGAGATCCGCAGGATATTCTTTTGGAGGTTCAGCGCGTTGTTGATTCAGGGTGCGTAGAGGTGGTTTTAACGGGAATCCATCTTGGGCTTTATTCTTATGACGGTATTTCTTTAGCAAATCTCATTATTCAACTTGGAAAAATATCAGGATTGAAACGATTACGATTTGGTTCCATAGAGCCGCTTGCTGTGACGCAGGGTCTTCTGGCAGTTTTGGCTGAAACAAGTTGTTTTTGTCCTCATCTGCATATACCTCTTCAGAGCGGGGATGATGCGGTTTTGAATCGCATGCGAAGAGGGTACAACCGGCATGATTTTTGCAAAATAGTGGAGCAATCCAGAGCGTATCTTGGAGAAAATACGCATTTCAGCACTGATTTGATGATAGGTTTTCCCGGTGAAACGAGGGAGGCTTTTCAAAATAGTCTCCAACTGCTGAACCAATTAAAATTTGGAAAAATCCATGTATTTCCTTACTCTGCTCGTAAAGGCACGTTAGCCTACGACATGGAAAATCAAATACCTGCGGAAGTGATAAAAGAAAGGACAGCAGAGGCTCTTGAATTTTCTTCGCGCCAGCTGGATAGCTATGCTGAAAGTTGGGTCGGAAAACCTGTTTCTATTTTGGTGGAGAAAGCTCAAAAGACCGGTCTTGAGGGGTGGACAAAGGAGTATATACGGGCTATAACTCATGAAAAGAGTGTTTTTGCACGCCGTGATCAAGTGGAACTGCTCGTTTTCTCCAGTAAGCAAGGATGTCTTTTTGGGGATATAATAAGTGCAGAGTCTTGCGTCAATCAACGAGATTCATCGTTTGATTAGCGATTACGTTCACCATTTTATGGAGGGTTGGATTTGAAAGAACCCATTATAGGTATAGACCTCGGAACACGCTATGCACAGATTGCGATACACGAACCGGGAAGCGGTGTGAAGATTATCCCAAATCGCTGGGGTACTCTGAGGACGCCCTCTTTTGTTGCTCTTACTCCGGATGGAATGATTGCGGGGGAGGATGCCGCTCGTATGGCGCTCTCCAGTTCCCATAATGTTTGGTGGGATATGAAACGCCACTTGGGAACGGATTGGGTCGCGCGTTACGGAGGGAAAGCGTATACACCGGAGGATCTTCTTTTTTCCTTATTATCTCTGATGCGCGAGGATGCAGAGGCGTTTTTGAAAACTTTTGTTTCCTCTTGTGTTCTTGCCGTTCCTGCTCACTTTAGCTTCCCCGAGAGGGGAGCTCTGGCAAAAACAGCTCAATTAGCCGGATTTGAACGAGTAAAAATTGTCAATGAGCCGACGGCTGCGGCTCTATCCGTGGGGATTGACGGGCGTTTCCTCGTGCTTGATTTTGGAGCGGGAACGCTTGACATTTCCGTTGTCGAAGGAGAAAGAGGAGTCTTTCAGGTATTGGAAAGCCAGGGACGAAGTGATATCGGCGGATTTGATTTGGACAAACGCCTCTGCGACTGGCTTTGGAAAAAAATAGGAGATTCGACGTTACCTGTTGAAGAAAAGAAAAATTCATTGATGCTCTCTGAAGCTGAGGCTATAAAAATAGGTCTTAGCGATGCAATGCGCGTTTCATGGACCGTTCCTGCCGGGCTCTCGCCTGACAGTAAAAAGGTTGTCGACATCCGCAGAGAGGATTTTGAGCTTTTGATTACTCCTCTTTTAGAAGAGGTTTTACGCATGGTCGAACGGCTTTGGAAACGCTATGAGCCCAGTCGTCTTCTGTTAGTGGGAGGGAGCAGCAGAATCCCTTTGTTACGTCAAATGTTAAGCCGACGGGTTTATGAACCGGAACGGCTCCGTATGTGTCCCGAGGAAGCGGTTGTGGTTGGTACGGCTCTATATTCTTCTCAAGGGAGAGAACGATTATTGATTGATGTCCTCAGCCGAAGTCTCGGTGTGATGGATGCAGAGGGGGGGGTTGTTCCTCTATTGGAACGAGGAACACCGCTGCCTGCTGAAGCGAGCAAACGTTTTACAGCGCGTGGTTTTGGTTCTCTGGAGGTAACGCTGGTGCAGGGAGAGGGGCGCGTTCGCAATATTAACAGGGTTTTGCAGACCATCAAGGTTGAACGCGTTGCGGATGGGGAAGAGGTTGAAATCGTTTTTCGCGTTGATGGGGGGGGGCTCTTTCACGTGGAGATCAATCGTGAAATTCAATCTTGCAGAAAGGTGATCACGCTGGACTCGGATGAAATAGGGGATACTCCGTGCGATTTATTGTCGGAACTTCGCCTTAGGGAAGAACGTTTTTTTCATCTGGTGACGGTTCTTTCTCCTTCTATCCAACAGAGAGTGCATGCGCTGTTAATGCGTTTGAGATCTCTGCGTGATGAAGATGCGTCCATCCAATGGCAGGCAATAGAACTGGTCGATCGCACCATTGCCGATATTGAGCAGGTTGTTCAGTCATGAGCTTGGATTCTAAATTCAGAACTCTCGGGCTTCGACCCGGGGCCAGTTGGGATGAAGTGAAGGCGGCCTTCAGGCGTTTAGCCAGAGTACACCATCCCGATGTTGCCGGCCCTTCGGGTGCGCGGCGTTTTTCAGAAATCACTCAGGCATATATGGCTCTTAAAGAGTCTATTTCACCGGGAGTAATGGGTGGGGTGAGTGATTCCGTATCCTGTCCTGAATCAGAGGTTGTTTCGCCAAAAAAAGAGTCTATCTGGTATCGCTTTATTAAAAAAATATTTTTCCGCAGTGACGTAAATGAAGAACAAAACGTAAGGGAAGATGAAGTTCCCCGCACTGCTAATCCCGGTAGGGATCGCTTTGCTGAGAGTGCGATTCATCTCGCGGAATCTCAATTAGATCAGCTCTTTATAAAAGCAGAGGAGCTCAAACAACGCAATAAAATGGATGCTTTTGTGCGCAGACTTCGGAGTAAGCATCCTGCTGTTGTCCTTCTTGCGTTGCAGCAACTGTCTTTGCGGGAAATGACAGATGAGATTTTTAGAATTTTAACGGATCATTTTAAAAAAGTCATTCCGCCAACAGAGGTTCTGGGGTCTTTATTGAATCTCTTTACGCATTCAGATCAAGCTGCAGAGCTTGGGCGCAATCTTTGTTTGCATACGGAACATTATTCTGCATCGGATGCCTTACATTTATTGCGTTGGTTGCGGCGCCAAAAGATCAGGGCGGATTGCCTTCCGGCTTTTCTGTCCCATTCTTCTGAGTTAGTTGTTGGAGGAGCTCTTGCAATGTGGCAGCCGGGTGAAGGATTGCCGGATAAGGCAACGTTGGGTATCCTCTTACAGAGAAAAGAGGACGCAATTTTACTTCCTCTTCTTCGAATCCTTAAAAGAGAAAAAATATCTCCTTGGATGCTCCCTGCTATTGATAAAATATCAAAGGAACATTCTTCACCGGCTGTACGTGTATGGGCGGCTTCTATTGTGCGCGAGCAAGAATTGAGTTAGAATATAGTTCTGATGTCTAAAATCCGTCGCCGTAAATAGATGGGGTTTGCTATTTAGGCAGTGCATTTGCTTTTTACTGCTAATCCCTTGTAATTATTTTCGGATTGGGTACGGGACTGAGGAACCCCCACTTATATGACGATGCCCTTGTCTGTGTGAAAGAGTATTGCCGCAGGGGTGAGTATAAGTGGTATAGAAAGGGGGGAACAGAGATGACCACCATAACCAGGAGAGAAAATGAATCCATAGAGGATGCGCTTAAGCGCTTTAAACGTGAACTTCGCAAGGTGGGTGTGCTTAGGGAAGCCCGTCAGCACGAGCATTACGAAAAGCCCAGTGAAATCAAAAAACGCAAAAAGGCGGCCTCCGCACGCAATAAGACAAGAAAACCGGAATAATTTTTGGTGCTCCGTTTTCTTGTTTCGCTGATACGAAAATTCTTTGATGAGCTGGACCGGAAAATTCTTATGGTCCGGCTCTCTTTTTGTTGTTATGCGCTATAATGCCAATAGAGATTATTATGTTTTTCACTGGATAACGGAGAAAATAGAATTTGACTGGGGGATTTCACAATGTCATCTGCTTTAAATTTGCCAAACTTAATCAGTTTATCACGAGTTTTTCTCGCCCCGGTTGTTATGGTTTTTCTTGCGATGCGAGGTCGCTTTGATTATGTGTTTGGTATTTCACTTGGAGATTTACTGGCGGGCATTGTCTTTATTATCGCCTCTTTAACCGATGCTGCTGACGGGTATATTGCACGTAAACGAGGCATTGTAACCAATTTGGGGAAATTTATTGATCCGTTGGCCGATAAAATACTGGTTGTTGCAGCACTCATATCTTTAGTGGAACTCCAGCGTCTTCCTGCATGGATGGTCGTTATTATTGTTTCACGGGAGTTTATTGTATCCGGTGTTCGCATGGTTGCCGCTTCTGACGGAATCATCATTGCGGCTTCAAAGGGTGGAAAAATCAAAACGGTGACGCAGATCGTTGCTATTTGTCTCATGATATTTAACGTTCCCTACATTGCCATTCCTGCGATGTGGTTAGCGATGATTCTAACCGTCAGTTCCGGAATGGATTATCTTATTAAGGCGAAAGATCTTCTATAGCGTTTAAAAGGTAAGAACGGTGGTGTTCATGACGAAGGTCGAAATTTTTTCCAAAATAAACTCCTTGGAACCGGAGATCATACAAACCTTAGCGGACTTAATCGCTCTCCCCTCCGTTACTCCCTTTAATGGCGGTGATGGAGAAATGGCTAAAGCCGTATATTTGCAAGATAGGGCGTTAAAACTGGGTTTGGGTGCTGGGGAACGCTATGATGCCGTTGATCCAGACGGTAATATTCGCCCGAATCTTATTTTTAGCGTTCCGGGAAAAATAAGGAGACGGCTTTGGATTGTGACCCATATGGATGTCGTTCCCGAGGGGGATCGCTCACTCTGGAAGACGGATCCCTTTAAAGCCGTTATTGAGGATGGGAAAGTCATCGGACGCGGCTCAAGTGATAATTTACAGGAGCTTGTTTCTTCTCTTTATGCCCTTGTTGCACTCAGACAACTCAACATAGAACCGGAGTACGAAATTTGCCTTGCCTTTGTTGCGGACGAAGAAATGGGTAACCGATACGGCATCGTTCACTTAATCAAGCAGAAGCTTTTCAGATCGGATGACCTTCTTTATGTTCCCGATATGGGGAGTGAGAGCGGAGATCTCGTTGAAGTTGCGGAAAAATCTGGGCTTTGGGTAGAGTTTACGGTGCGGGGCAAACAGGTTCACGCGAGCATGCCGCAGTTAGGGTTAAATGCTTGCCGTATTGCCAACGAACTTTCTGTTGCCTTGGATCATGCTCTGCACGCTGCCTTTCCTGAGGCCGATGACCTATTTGCCCCTAATATTTCCACATTTGAACCGACCCGAAGGGAAAAAAATGTGCCTAATATCAACACTGTTCCCGGATCGGAGACCTTTTGTTTTGATTGCCGTGTTTTGCCCTCTGTCGATCTTAAAGATGTCGAGGCTGTCATCAAAGAGGAAAGTGATAAAGTCTCGGCGAAGACGGGGGCGGAAATTTCTTGGTCTTTCCCAAATTATAACCCGGCGGCGGAACCAACCCCTGTGGATTGTGATGCCTATCAATTGATTAGCGCTGCTGTTTCTGAGGTTCTAAATGTTAAAGTGAGGGCTATCGGCATCGGAGGAGGAACGTGTGCTGCTTTTTTTAGGAAAGAGGGGATTCCGGCCATTGTGTGGGGACAAGAACAGGATGTCGCTCATATGCCCAATGAATATGCAAAAATAGAATATATTTTGAATGAGACTAAGGTTTTTGCTCTTATGATGGCGGGGTACAAACCCGTTTAGCTTTTATATGTCAGGAGGAGTTCCATGCTTTTAAGAAAAGGAAAAAAACCAACGCGTCGTCAGCGAATGATCTTTTGGGGGATCGTCCTCTTTTTTGCCGCAGTAGGTGTGTGGGGAGTACGGTGGTATGACAATAATTCCCGTTTTATCATCGCGATTCGAGAGGCGAAGACTGAAACGGTGAAGGAATATCTTTCCGCAGGCCGCAACCCTAATGTTCGCGTTCCTCTTAGAATATACGGTAAGTTTGTCTGGGTAACCCCTTTAGATGCCGCTCTTACGACAAACACTCCTGAAATTGTAATGATGCTGCTGGAGAAGGGAGCAAACTCGAACGAGAGAAATACAGAGGGAATGTCCCTCCTCATGGCCGCCATTTTAGATGGCGATAAATCGGAGATTGTCAGCGCTCTTTTAGCTCACGGCGCAGATCCAAATGGAGAGGCTTCTGACACTATGACACCTCTTCTACTGGCAAGCGGACAGGGATTATCAGAGGATATTCGCGCTCTCCTCAAAGCAGGTGCTGACGTGAATGCTCTCGGAAGAAAACGAGATGGGCGCGCCGATGGCTTTAACGCACTTATGTACTATATCAAGTTTGACACCGATGAGGGAAAAGACGTAGATATTCCCCGCCTTTTATTGGATGCGGGACTGGACATCCAACACAAGGCAGATAATGGAGAGAGCGCGTTTTCTATGGCTGAGAGAAAATTTCCGGGCAGCCCACTGGCTACATTTCTGAAAGAGCGTGCTACTCAGTAGGTATATCCCTCTTCGATGTATCTATGGAGAGAGCGTAATCTGTAATTAATTGTTTGAGCGCGTTATCTGCAGCTATTTTTTTGACGATGTGCTTCATCAGCAAATCCATAGGGGAGAATTCTCTATAGTCGGCGGGCAGCGCTACGGTTGCCCGCCCCTCTTCTACTAGCCGTTGCACCCGTGTTTTGGCATTTTTACTTCCTTTACGGTAAACGGCGACGGAATGCCCCCCTTGGTCTCGAACCAATCGCATACAAGGAACGTCTGTATCTCCATCTCCGACAAAGACAATCTGCTCAAAGGGAATCGCTCGGTCTTTTTGGGGAATATAGCGGTTGATCACACTATTATCGTGGGTGTCCAAACTTCCCTTATTGATCCTAAAGAGGTATTGTGTCTTGGTCGTGTAATTGATCGCAAGGGCCGGCCAATGGGCAACACCGTTATGATCATACATAAAAGAAGAAGCATAGATTTTTTTGAACTCTTTGGCTATGGGCGTTCCAAGGATCATCTCTCGGATACCGGAGGAAATGATATAGTGTTCAATCGATACCCCCTGTTCTCTTCCGTAAGCAGAAATCCGTTGAAACCACTCCAATACACCGTCATAAAAAAGAATGTTTTTTCCGTAGTCAAAAAAATCTTCCCTATGAACGGAGATGTGCATTGCGTTTGCTTTTTCAAGCATTTGCTGCATATAAGCGAGAATTCCATCCGCCTCTTGTTCCTCTGAGAGTGCGTTGACCTTGTTCCAGAATTCACCGGATGTCATTTTTAAGGCGGGAATAAAATCATACTCCTGCATGTTGCCCGGAGCCAGGGTACCGTCAAAATCATAACAGATAGCCATTGGGATGAGTTTCTTCACCATAAAAAGGCCTCCTTGAAGTATAAAGATAGTGCCGGGTTTAAATATCGTATTCAAAAGGGCGGATTCAGCCTTGCGCCGAACCCGCCCCCGTTATTTTATTTTAAATACCTGCTTATTTTACGGGGATTCCGTCCAAGGCGTCAGGTACTGAGTCCACTTCAACAGCAAGTTTGATCGCTAGATTAACCCATTGTTTTCCCTCTTTAACATACGTATACGCAAGGTCAATATCCTTTCCATTGACTGTAACCGCCCAATATTGGTCGCTCTTTGGGATCATCTTTACATTTTTGATAATAACTTTCTCTGCAAATTTATCCTCGCAGGGTGCGCAGTAGTCGTAATAAAATTTTTCTTTTTCTAAAATGGCTACAGCTTGTTGTGCGGTCTCTTGGGATACCCAGATCGCCTGATCTGCGAAAGCAGGGGCCGCAAAGAGGTAAAACGCGATAACTAAAAGCAACGATGCCCATTTTTTCATGTATCTATCTCTCCTCAGTTTTTGTGTGCGTACGGGCGATATTATAGCATGTTGAAAGAGCATCGCTCGCGTTGTGAAATCTGGAATGCTTTCGACTAACCGGGAACAAAAGTCTGAAGACGTTCAAAAGCTTTTTTTTGCCACTTGCTCTCGCCTGCGACTACTTTATACAGATCGAAATTGAATTTTCTGTTATCCTTTGTTTTTATTTTAACTTTATGGGTCAGTATACCTGTTTTTGCTTTCATGGATAGGACATCTGTTTTTAATATATGATCTGCTTTTTTCACCTTTAGATTTCTGGGAGAAACGGAGAGGACGACCATTTTTTCTGTTCCGACAAGTACGATCACTGCAGGGCTTAAGAGGGCGGCAAGAAAAGTATAATTCCAGATTGAAAATTTGTTATCCATCCCCTCTGCTCCCAGAAAATCGGGGTCGTTATCTGCGTATTCCTTGATCAGTTCTTCTGCGTAGTCTTTGCTTAAATTCATAGTGATCCTCCTTGAAAGTATGATTCCTGTTAGTGGAAACGTAAACTCCGCCATTTTCAATTGCGGAAATGGTCGCATGCTTATTTTAGCTAAAGAATATCCTTCGTCAAGACAATAAAATGATTCAGCCATTGACGTACTCTCTAAGACTGCTTAATATAAATCTGTTGTTGGATCGGCTTTATGTTTTCGGGGCTCTGACCTAATTCGTTCTGAGGAGGAATGGAATGCATGGCGACTCGTAATCCTGAGGATATCCGCACAGTAGCTTTAGTTTCCCACGGTGGCGCGGGGAAAACATCCCTTGTCGAAGCTTTCCTGTTTGACGCGGGCATCATCAGCAGAATGGGAAAGATTGAAGACAAAAATACCGTTGCTGATTTTGATCCGGAGGAACAAAAGAGGCAAATTTCAATCAACTCCGCACTCATCACATTTCCACACAAAGGAAAGACCATTCATATTCTTGATACTCCCGGTTTTGCTGACTTTGCGGGAGAACAGCTGAGTGCAATGCGTGTCGTTGACTCTGCTGTCTTGTTGGTAAGCGGAGTCGCGGGAATTGAAGTTCAGACACAGAGAAATTGGGAGTATTCTGAGGAATTTCAAATCCCTGTTATTTTTTATGTCAGTAAAATGGACAGAGAACATGCAGATTTCACCAAGGTCGTCGGCGAAATACAGGATAACTTCACAAATAAAGCCTTGCCGCTGTTTCTCCCCATCGGGGAAGAGGCTAAATTCAAAGGTGTTGTGGATTTGATTCGCCAAAAGGCGTATATTTTCAAAGGGGATGGTTCAAAAACTTTTGATGTCACTGGAATCCCTGATGAAATGCTGGATGAAGCAGAAATGGCAAGAGATCAGCTTGTCGAGCGCATTGTTGAGGCAGATGATGTGTTGATGGAGCGTTATCTTGAGGATAATGC
>JAGPAO010000059.1 GCA_018063805.1 Synergistaceae bacterium
GTCGGCTTGGAGCCGGTCGTTGAAGTTTTTTCTAAGGAGGATCTTAATCGGGCGCAATCGCTAAATGTTGAAATCATTCAGGTCAATAACCGCGATTTGGAGACGTTAAAAACGGATTTTGAGATATCACGTCAGCTGATTCCTTATAAAAGGGCGGGGGAACTTTGGATATCCGCCAGTGGCTATGAATCACGAACACAGATCGACGCGATGGGCGCGTTGGGCTTTGATGCTTTTCTGGTCGGGACATCACTGATGAGCGAGGACGATCCCGGCCATGCGCTGGCGGGTTTAACCGGAAAATGAGCGTGCGGATAAAGGTTTGCGGCTTGCGGCGAGCAGAGGATGTTGGCGTTTGTGTGGATGCGGGCGTGGATTTTGTCGGTTTTATCTTTACCCCGCTCAGCCCGCGCTACGTAGAGCCTTCGGTTGTAGCGGGGATAAGCTCCGGTAAGGCTTTGCGCGTGGGTGTTTTTGTCGATCAGCCTGTTGAGGAAGTGCGTCGCGTTGCCGAACAGGCGCGCCTTGATTTTGTGCAGCTGCACGGGCAGGAATCGCCGGAGGAAGCGAGTGCAATAGGGGCGCACCGGGTGATTAAAGCCTTCTGGCCGTCCGCCATGACGCCAGAGGAGATGACGGTTCAAATGGCGCGGTACGCGGATGCGTGCGCTTATTACCTTTTGGATGCGGGCAAGGGAGGGGGAGGGCACGGAACGATTCTGTCGCTGGCGTGTATTAAACGGCTGTGTCCCCCTCGACCCTTTTTTTTAGCGGGAGGATTGGGAGCGGAGAATGTGGCGGAGGCGGTAGGAGAAGTCGCTCCCTTTGGCGTGGACTTGAATTCCATGCTTGAGCGCGCACCCGGTATAAAGGATGCACAGAAAATTATTGCGGCCGTCGGGGCCATTCGTTCGATGATTTAAACGAGAAAAGGGGAGATTATGGTGAGAAAGGGTTATTTCGGGGATTTTGGGGGCATGTTTGTGCCGGAGCTTTTGATGCCGCCGCTGTTGGAGCTGGAGAAGGCGTATCAGGAAATCGTATTGTCGAAGGCTTTTCAGGAGGAATTTCAGGGGGTATTGGCGGACTATGTGGGACGTCCCTCTCCTGTGTATCACTGCGGCCGTCTTTCAACGGAGCTGGGCGTTGATCTGTACCTCAAGCGGGAGGATTTAAACCACACAGGGGCGCACAAGATCAACAACACCATGGGGCAGGGGCTTCTGTGCAAGCATATGGGCAAGAGCGTGCTGTTGGCGGAGACGGGAGCCGGACAGCACGGAGTGGCGACGGCCACGGCGGCGGCAAAGCTGGGGTTGGAGTGCGTGATTTACATGGGGGCGGTGGACGTGGCGCGCCAGTCTTATAACGTGCGCCGGATGCATCAATTGGGCGCACGCGTTGTCCCCATTGAAAGCGGAACAAAGACGTTGAAGGATGCCATTAATGAGGCGCTTCGCACGTGGATCAGCGACCAAGCAACCACTCACTATTGTCTGGGGACTGCCGCCGGGCCGCACCCCTTTCCCGCGATGGTCAAAGAATTCCAATCGGTCATCAGCAGAGAGGCCAAACAGCAGCTCTTTAAAAAGACGGGGAAACTGCCTGACTGTGTTGTCGCCTGTGTCGGAGGCGGCTCTAACGCCATAGGGGCTTTTGCGGATTTTATTGCGGAAAAATCGGTTCGCCTTGTCGGAGTGGAGGCCGCAGGAACGGGAGAGGCGGGGTCATTTAATTCCGCGCCGATCAATCTGGGAACGCCCGGGGTGCTGCACGGTACTTACTCGATGCTGCTTCAGACGGAAGATGGGCAGATTATGCCCTCCCACTCCATCGCCCCCGGTTTGGACTATCCCGGGGTGGGGCCGGAGCACGCACATCTGAACCGAACGGGGCGTGCAGAGTACAATATGATCAACGATCACGAGGCGGTGGCCGCTTTTCACGCGCTGTCCCTTAAGGAAGGAATTATCCCCGCGCTTGAAAGTTCGCATGCTGTGGCCTGGGTGATGAAAAACGCAGCGGCATTGAAGGGGAAAACGGTGCTGGTCTGTCTCTCAGGGCGAGGCGATAAGGATATTGATATTATTGAAGAGGCGGCTAAAGGAATATCCAAGGCCGGACAGGAGCGAATGATATGAGCCGCATCACCGAACGGATCAGAAGCATCAATGCAAATGGAAAAAAGGCCGTTATTCCCTATATTCCTGCAGGGTTTCCCAATAAGGAGACATTTTGGAAGCTGTTGGAGGAGATGGATGCACAAGGGGTTGCCGCAATCGAAATCGGCATTCCTTTTTCCGATCCCGTAGCGGATGGTTCCGTAGTGGAGGCTGCTGCGCTACAATGTCTGGCGGACGGGGTGACGCTTGCCTGGACCCTTGATGCGTTAAAAGCCCATCGTGGAAAGATACAAGCACCGCTGCTGTTTATGGGGTATTACAACTCCTTCTTGCACTATGGGCTTGAAAAATTTGCCCAAGAGGCTGCGGACGCAGGACTAGCGGGGATGATTATCCCCGATCTTCCCTTTGAGGAATCGGAGGGAGCGCGAAAAATTCTGAATGATGCGGGGATTGATTTAATTCCCCTTGTTGGGATCAACACCCCCATGGAGCGTCTGAAGCGTTACGCTGAGGTGGAACAGGGGTTTGTCTATTTTGTGTCTGTTTTGGGGACCACCGGGGTGCGCGATGGGTTTGCAGAGGAATTAAAGGAATGCCTACAGCTTGCCCGGAGCTGTTTCTCCATCCCCCTGGCTCTTGGGTTTGGAATCAAGACCCCCTCTCAAATAGACGGTTTTGGTGATTTGATCGATGCCGGTGTTATCGGCAGTTCTCTCCTTCAGCATATTGAAAAACAGGGAGAGGTTGTCTCTTTCTTTAAAAAATAGATACAATGTAACGGCCTTTTCGATTCGCTGATCTTCACGCGAAGTGCCGCGAATTGAAAAGGCTATAGTTGGGAGGGTTTTAATATGAGAGATGCAGCAATCAATGATTTGGCCCTATTGCCTCTTGAAGGGGGCATCAATTTTCGAGATATGGGAGGGTATCGGACAGAAGATGGGCGGTTGGTTCGGCGCGGGGTTTTATTTCGCTCCGGGGGATTGTGGAATCTTACCGAAAGCGACTTGGTGGTATTGAAGGATCTTTCGATTAAAACGATCTTGGATTATCGAGACGTAAATGAAGCGGCGCAATCCCCGGATCGTCTTTGGGAAGGGGCAAAGTTGGTTTCGGTGCCCGCTATCATTAAAGAAACGAACTTAAGCGCTGACCCCAAAAAATTAGTTGAAAACCTGATAAGAGAAAAAACAAACCCGGAGGAGAATGCTGCTGTCAAAATGATGGGGCAACTGTATGCGGATCTCCCATTTGGGAATCCGGCCTATCGGACGCTTTTTGAGCTGCTTTCGGGCGATGAATCTCCGGGTGGGTTAGTTCAGCACTGTACTTTGGGAAAAGACCGCACGGGCGTGGGGAGTGCCTTAACCCTACTGGCTCTTGGCGTTCCCGTTGAAACAGTGCGGGCTGATTATCTGAAAACGGAAAAGATATTGGGTCCGTATAAGAAAGATCTTTTGGATAAGAAATTAAACATGGAAGGAAAACCCCCTTTGTCTGAGGAAACGATTCGGAAGCTGTCGCCTTTGCTGGAAGCCCGGGTTGAATATATCGATCAGGCGCTGGATCAAATGATCCGGCATTACGGTACCTTTGAGGATTACTTCAAACAGGAATTAGGCTTAAGCCAAGCGAACCTGGACACCCTGCGAAAGCGGTATCTGGAATAAAACGGTTGCCTGGCTCTGTTTTCTACAGGGACTTCCAGAACGCTTCCAACTCTTTCGCTGTGGGAAGAGAGGGCTGTGCCCCCACTTTTGTGACGGTCAACGCGCCGGCGAGAGAGGCGAACTGTGCCGCCTCTCTTATGGAGCGCTCTTTATTCGGTTGAGCGAGATAGAAGGCAAGTGCTGCGTTGTATGCGTCTCCCGCTGCCGTTGAATCCACCGCAGTAACGTGTACGGCGGGGATAAATTCGCCTCCGTTTGAGTCAAACAGAAACGATCCCTTTGAGCCCAGAGTGACGATAATGGTGGATATGCCTTTGGCGTATAATGTCTCGCATGCTTTTAATATTTCATCGTTTGTGTCGGCTTTCATGCCGCTGAGAAATTCCAGCTCCGTTTTATTGGGCGTCAGGATATCCACCAACGAGTATAGACGATGGTCAAATTGCGTTGCCGGAGCGGGGTTCAACAAGGTCGTTTTACCATACGCTTTTGCAACTTCAAGGGTTTTTTGAACGGTTTGGATCGGGATTTCCATCTGCACCAATACAATTTTTGCCGATTGAAGGACGGAACAGTTGTTCTCTATATCCATTGGAGCCAGATGAAAATTTGCCCCCGGTGTGACGGTGATGATGTTATCGCCCTTATTGTCAACGATAACAAAAGCCATGCCCGTGAGTGCTTTGCTTTTTTTCACGACATGGTGGGTATCCACTCCGCTTTTTTTAATAGAGTCTAGCAAGAATTCTCCTGTTGGGTCGGTTCCGACTGCACCGATTAAAGCCACCTCACCCCCAAGCTTTGCTATAGTGACCGCTTGATTAGCACCCTTGCCTCCGGGGACGCGGAGCGCGTCATCACCGAGAACAGTTTCTCCAATCCGAGGAATAGAATTTACATTAACAACCATATCCATGTTGATACTTCCGACAACTGCAATCATTTTAGATTCACCCGGCTTTCAATGAATAAATTCTGCAAATATTATAACGCAAAATAGAGTGAGGTTAACCCAGCCCCACATCTAAAACCATCATGATTGCAAAGCCGAGCATCGCCCCCATTGTGGGGATATCGCTTTTTGCCTCTCCCTCGTCGGATTTTGCCTCCGGGATAAGCTCCTCTACAACGACATAAATCATGGCTCCTGCAGCAAAAGCAAGTGCATAAGGCAGAATGGGGCGCATCATGGTTACGGCTACAGCTCCTAAAACACCCGCGATGGGTTCAACAATTCCTGAGATCTGTCCGTAAAAGAACGCTTTTTTGCGGCTAAAACCCTCTCTGCGCAAGGGGATAGAGACCGCCGCTCCTTCCGGAAAATTTTGTAATCCGATCCCCAAGGCAAGCGCCATCGCTCCGGCAAGCGTCCCCCCTCCGAGTTCGCCGGAGGCTGCAGCCCCAAAGGCCACACCGACAGCCAACCCCTCCGGAATATTATGCAGCGTTATCGCAAGAACCAACAGGGTGCTTCGCTGCCATGTTGTTTTAATTCCCTCCGCCTGCGAAGGAGCCAGTCCGCTATGTAAATGAGGAAGAATTTTGTCCACAGATAATAAAAAAAGACCTCCGGATAAGAAGCCAATAGCGGCCGTCAGCCAAGCTGTTTGTCCTAGATCCTCTGCCAGGGCAATGGCAGGTGCAAGCAGAGACCAAAAGCTTGCGGCTATCATGACACCCGAGGCAAAACCAAGCATTCCATTTAAAACAGATTTATTGATGCTTTTGAAAAAAAAGACCAGAGATGCACCCAGTGCCGTTACCCCGTAGGTAAAAAGTGTCCCCGCAAGTGCTTGTTGTACAGGAGTTAGCTCTTTAAAAAAATCCATCATGATGCACACGCCCTTTCTAGCTAATAGAGCCTACCTCTTTTTTTATTTTTTCAATATCCGCCTTTTTAATAAACTGAATCAGATTGCTCCAGATAGAATGATAGCCAAATCCGCCGTCTACCATTTCTGCAATGGCGTCTTCCTTTGTCCATCCCTGAAAGACAATGCGATACATCGCGACGACGAGCCCTGTTCTATCCGCGCCGTGCTGGCAGTGGACAAGAAACGGCCCTTGGCTTTCATCACTCAACAGCCGAAGGGCGTTAATGACATTGGGCTCCAGTTTCGCGGATCCGTCCCAAGCGTTCATGGGGATGTTGATCAGATGAAAGGGCGTATCTTTAAGCATTTCTTTATCGCTGTAGAAGTGCCTAAAGGAGACGACCGTTTTAATCTCCAGTTTCTCCAAAGAGGGGATTCCTTTGCGCGTGAACTGAGCGCTGCGGTAGAGATTGGGCGTGATGCGAAAGAGATTCGGGATGCCCTCGTAATACAGTTTCTCCGGTTTGTCTGCTGCGTGCGAGGAGGCAGCTATCGCGAGCAGAAAAAGAAAAACGGCGGCAGATTGTAGGAGACCGCGTTTGATTTTATCTAATCTTTTCATGGAGAGATCCCTTCTTTCTTAAACTGTAAGATAGCGGCTGCGCAGAGCATTAACATTACGGAGGCGATGATGACCCCCATTCCCGCTCTGAGGTTTATTTTTTCTGCAACGACCCCCAAAAGAACAGGCGTTACAATGCCGCCGAAGCTTCCCGATGCCAGCAAGACGGCTGTCGCTTTGCTGGAACCTTTTAAAATAGAGCCGACATTTGCAACGGTGGTCGGATAAATGCCTGCAAAGAAAAAACCGATCCCGATAACGCTGATGGTCACGGCGGACTCCGTTTGCGCGGTTATGAGCAGGATGAGAAAAAATACAGACGCAACAATATTGGCGAAGATAATCGTTTTTTTGGCGAATCGCTTGGACAGAGAGGCGCACATTAAGCGACCGAAAATAACGATCATCCAGAGAATGGATAGCAGTCGCTGTGCGGTTGCTGTTCCTACAATCCCCCTGTTTTTCAGATAGGTGATCAGCCACCCGTTGATCGATATCTCAGCGCCGACATAAAAGAAAAGAATCGCCGCTGCAAGATAGAAGTCAAGAAATTTATAATAAGGACGCTTGGTGGATGCGGGGCCGATGACGTCTCGTTTTTTGGCTGCGGATTCCATGAATTCAAAGTTAACCGTGCTGTATGTATACAGCATCACAAGGCAAATGGCGATTCCGATGAAAACCGTGTACCTCCAACCGATCCCCAGCTGCGTTAAAACGGAGGCGATGATGGGCGACATAAACGCGCCTACCGCAAAGAACATGTGGAGAATATTCAGCGCGGTGGATTCTCCGACGGCGCACTCATTGACGATTGCATTGTTGATGTTGCCTATGGTTCCGCACCCAATGCCGCTTGCGAAAAAAAACAGCAGCAGGGGGATCTTTTGCGGCGTTAGTGTTATCCCCAGATATGCAAGAGGGATGAATGCGGTTAGCGATAAGATGGTTGTGCGGTAGCCAATTTTCCTGATCAAGTAGCTGCATAGGAATCCGGCGGCAATGCTTCCCGCTGAAAACAGGGCGACAAAGAGCCCTGCGATGCCGTAGTCGATCCCATATTCGGCGATGACGGAGTTGATGACAACTCCCAACATCAAGGTCATAAATCCGTACACAAAAAAGGTGAAATATGCTTTTCGGAAGATGCTCTTTTGTATTTGTTCGTCCAACACAAAACCTCCTGATTGTTTCCGGTTCTAAATCCGGTGGTAAAATAATGGTGATGTATGTTGATGCAAAAAGTGACGAAAGCAAGCGTAGCTCCGTAGCATTTTAATTCAGAAGAGAGAAAAATGATAGGCTAAAGGGTGGTTGTATTGTCCGTCCGTAATCGAAACCGATGCAGATCGTGTAAAAGGGAAAGAGAGAGTTAAAGAATGGCTAGAATCGTGATGCTCTTTTATGCGCCGGTTGCAGTGGCAATCGTTGTTCTTTTGCTTTTTCTTTTTAGGATCCACTCGGCTCTGAGTGAACCCCGTTTGCAGCTTTGGCATACGTACATTCCGGAGGAATTGAGCACAGAGGAACTGGAGTCCGCTACATGGGGCGATTATACGGCGCGGGAGGAGCAGGTATTTGCGGCTGTCCGTGTTCATGTCTCGGACAAACTCCCCTTGGCAACGCGAACGAAACTGAATCGCTATTATGAGGGGAGCCTTATTTACCCTCCTCATTTTGAGCACGACTGGAACCGTTCTTTTATCTTAGAACCTGAGGGGGACGTTTTGGGGGTTGCCGTTTTCTTGCATGGGTTGACGGATTCCCCCTATACGCTTCGTCACGTGGCGATGCACTACACCAAGCGCGGGTTTGTCTCCATCGGTCTTCGTGTTCCGGAGCACGGCACCGTTCCGGCGGCGTTGGCTCATGCTCAGTGGGAGCATTGGATGGCGGCCACGCGTATGGCGGTGCGTGAGGCCCAAAAAAGGAACCCCTCCCAAGCCCCTCTGCACTTAGTCGGTTTCTCCAATGGGGCCGCTTTGGCGCTAAAATACACGCTCGATTCCCTTCAGGATACATCCCTATGCCGCCCGGATCAGCTCGTGCTGATGTCGCCGCTCGTCGGGGTCGTTCCTCTTGCCCGTTTTGCCGGGCTTGCCGCGTTGCCCTCAGTATTTCCTGCTTTTGCCAAAGCGGCGTGGCTCAGCGTCATTCCGGAGTTTAACCCGTTTAAATATAATTCCCTTCATGCAAACGCGATACAGCAGACGCATCGGCTCAGCTCTGCGATGCAAGCTCAGATTGGGAGCCTATTTCGCGAGGGAAAAATGAGGGAGATGCCGCCGATCTTAACCTTTCACTCCGTGGTGGACACTACGGTGAGTACTTCCGCGATAGTGTCTAAGTTGTACGCGTACTTGCCCAAAAACGACAGCGAGCTTGTCTTTTTTGATATCAACCGTGTTGTATCGCATGGGCCCATTGCCCGGTATCTCTCGGATAACCGGGTAGCGAGAATGCTCCCTCAATCACCGCAAAACTATCGATTTACCATGATCTCCAATACTCCACAGGAGAAGCACAAGCCCATCGAGTCCACGGTTGCGGCAGGTGAGGCCAAAATGCTTTCACGCGATTTAGACATTCCCTTTCCCCCTCATTTTTCCGCATTGTCTCATTTTGCCATCCCCATCCCGGTGGATGATCCTCTGTACGGGGTGGATCTACGCGTTGGGGCGCAAAAAGAATTCGGCGTCAACCTTGGCTTAATGGGGGCACTCACGGAGTACGATCCCTCGCATGTGGATCCCGATTCGCTGTTTCGGATCGGTTCCAACCCGTTCTTTCCCTACGTTTTAGAGCGGATCGATCATGCGATAGACCGAGGCATGAAGAATAAGGGAATATAGGGCGCGTTACGAATCCGGATTGCTAGGCAAGTTTAAACCGTTGAAAGGGTCTCTATCAGCGCCTCCTTTTGGGGACGCCGCAGTTTTTTGATCGCGCACTCTCGTTTCATCGCCTCGCTCTTTGTCTCGAACGTTTCAAAGTAGACGAGCGTGACGGGGCGGCGCGCACGGGTGTAATACCCCCCTTTGCCCTCATTGTGTTTTTGTGTGCGTTTGGCAAGATCATTGGTCCACCCCGTATAGAGGGTGTCATCGCAGCAGCGGAGAATATAGGTAAAGTACGGCATGGAATCCCTCCTGTACTCCTATTATAAAACAAGGGAACAATAGGTATGTTCCGAAGATACAGCATTACTATCTTATGCTACTATCTTTCATATGGATTTTGAAAAATTCTTGAGGAGGACTCAAAAGTGAAGAGGATTTTAGCGTTGTCGTTGTTGATGATCGCTCTGTCTTTTACTACTGTGCAATCGGCGGTAGCAGGAGACGGTGCGGAGGTGCTTTTCAAACAAACCCTTGAAGAAGCACAGCAGGGGAATGTCGGGGCGCAAAACCGTGTCGCTTGGATGTATGCGGAGGGAATGGGCGTCTCCCAAAATGACGATGAAGCGGAAAAGTGGTATCAAGCGGCTATCGATCAGGGGGATACGGACGCGCTTTACTCTTTGGGGAAGTGGATGATAGAGCATCATTGCGATAGAGAGGGAATGGATTTCTATCAACGGGCTGCGGCGAAGGGGCACTCCATGGCTCAGGCACAGCTTGCTTATTACTCTATTTACGGGTGTTGGGGAACGGCAAAGGATTATGGAAAAGCGATGCGGCTCAGCCAAATGGCGGCTTTAGAGGGAAACACCCGTGCGCAAACGAACATCGGTATTCTGTACGATAACGGGTACGGTGTTTCGGAGGACGGAAAAAAGGCTTTAGACTGGTTTCTTCGCGCCGCAGAAAAGGGAAACCCCGACGCACAGTTTTATCTCGGTTGGAAATACGAACGGGGCGAAAACGTGGAAAAAGACCCCGCTCAGGCTGTTGAGTGGTACACAAAATCGGCGGCATTAGGGGATGCCGACGCCGCCTATAACTTGGCCTTGCTCTATGAAGACGGGAATGGTGTCTCGCGCGACATTGATCAAACTATTAAATGGTATACGCGATCGGCAAAACAGGGAAAGGCTTCAGCTCGTTTTAATCTCGGCAATCTTTATTCAGAAGAGGACGGGGCGCACAAGGACTACGAAAAAGCTCTGTACTGGTTTCAGCAGGCGGAGGAGAAAGATCATATCGGAGCGATCAATAACCTTGGTTGGATGTACGATAACGGCTACGGCGTGCCTGCGGATGAAAAAAAAGCCTTTGAATATTTTCTGAAAGCGGCAAATTCCGAAGAGCCCTATGCTATGGGCAATGTGGGCTACACGTACGCCAACGGAGAAGGCGTTAAGAGGGATGATGAAGAGGCCGTTCGGTGGTATCGGAGGGCAAAAGAAGCACGCAACAGAAACGCCATTAATAATTTGGGTTTTATGTACGAAAAAGGGCGGGGCGTGCAGAAGGATAAGGAAATGGCGGTTGCCCTCTACCGCGAAGCGGCCGAAATGGGGAATCCAAATGCGCAGAGAAACCTTGGTGTCTGCTTGATGAAAGGGGACGGCGTGAAGAAGGATTTAGAAAAGGCCTATTACTGGCTTTATCTTGCCTCTCTTTCCCCCAAAGCAGAGGACAACCAAAAGATGGCGCGTTTACATCTGCGAACGATAAAAAACAGTGGCAAGCTCTCGGCATCGCAAATGCAGAAACAGGAGAATCAGGCCAAGAAGCAGTACGAAATCGAAAAAGATTGGCCTGTTGTCCCGGATTGTTAGCCTCCGATTGATTGAACAATAGCCAGACCAACAAGCGCCCCGCGCAGATGCGCGGGGCGCTTGTTGGTGTCGAGTCTCTTGATGGTCAGTTAAAAAGCATATTTGTTTTAGATTCATTAGGCGCGACCGTTGGATAGTCAGTAAAAACTTTTATAATACCCGTTATTTGAATGTTGCACTCAGTTAGTTTATGTTATGATGATGTAGAAAGTACTGAAAGTTCTCGTGATTTAGGAAGTGGTTTTTGACTATTTTTTAGGATGAGTCCATTACGCATAGAGAGTAGGGGCGCTAATGACAACGAGTGATCGGGAGTATATTGCGCATGTGAACAAAGAAAAGCATATTCAAACAGTGGACGAGCATCTTAACGGCGTGGCTCTGCTTGCAAAAGAGAACATGGCTAAGTTTGGCCTCGAGTCTTTAGGGGAGCTTTTGGGACTTCTTCATGAT
>JAGPAO010000060.1 GCA_018063805.1 Synergistaceae bacterium
GGTGGACAAAGACACCAAAAAGGCGGCGGAGCTTCTGAAAGCACCTGCCGATGATGGGAATGTCAACGCTCAGTACCTCTTGGGGTTGCTCTACATTGAGGGGAACGGAGTGCAAAAAAACCCAAAACTGGCGGCTCAATATCTTGAAAAACCGGCAAACAGCGGCAATGCTAAGGCAGCCGGGAAATTAGCGGATCTTTACCTGTCCGGCGCATCCGGGCAGAAAGACCCCGTGCGCGGGATGCAACTGTTGGAACAGGCAGCGAGCAAAGGGGACGTTGATTCGCAATATCGCCTTGCCGAAGCCTACCAGACGGGCAGCAACACGACGAAAAACTTAGAAAAGGCAAAACAGCTGTACGAACTGGCACAGACCAACGGGCACCCCGAAGCAGGACAAAAATTGGCCTCCTTAAACAAAACAGAAGGGGTAAAACAAGGGCAAACGCCGACTGTCGCTCCCACTGCTTCAAACCTTAAAGCAAAACCCGCTGCCACCATCAAGGAGGGGAATGCAAAAACAGAAAAGCCGCGCAATGCCAAACCGGCGACTACGGCAGTCAAACCAAAAGTACAGCCGCAAAAAAAAGCGAAGGTGCAACCATCGGAGCAGGATGACCGCGATGATGTCGATTTCAGCGACTACGACGAGAATGAGCGGAAAAAACGTATGGAAGGCTACAAAATGATCCAAGACGATTTTAACAACAGAAAAAAGTAACGCGCATCACAGGATTTTTTTCATTAGGAATTATTTTGCTTAGAAATAAAGGGAAAAATTAAATCGACGGAGGGGTCATTATGCCAATGCTTCGATGCAGTCAGGGACACTTTTATGATGATACCAAACACTCTTCATGCCCATGGTGCGGTGTTCCGAATTTAGATGTCGCCGCCACTGTACCCGCAGCAAGCGACGACACACCGCGCACGGTGGCAATCAGCAGCAGCGAAAACTCTTTCGCTCAGGAAGCGCGCACCGTGCCTCTTTTTGGTAAAGAGCGAGGGCAAGGACAAGAGGGCAAAACAGTCTCCCTTGTTCGAAAGCAAACAGGCATTGACCCTGTTGTCGGGTGGCTTGTGTGCATCGAAGGAGCGGAAAAAGGACGGGACTATCGCATCCACTCGGAAAAAAACCGCATCGGACGAGCAGAAAGCATGGACATCGTGCTCAAGGGAGACGAGACGATCTCGCGTGAAAACCACGCTTATGTCATTTTTAATCCGAAAAAAATCACCTTCCGCATTGAGCCGGGAGAAGGACGCGGGCTGATCTACGTTAACGATGAAGAGGTTATCGGCAGTACAGAACTGAACCCGTATGACATTATCGAAATAGGCGAATGCAAATACACCTTTGCATCTTTTTGTGGAGATCGCTTTGATTGGAAAGAGGAGAAAAAAAATGACCCGGCTGAATAAGCGTTTTTTCCTATTTTTTGCCGTTGCGGCAATTCTTTTATTGAGCGCTCTCGCCTATGCGAGTGATTTTGACAAGGTGATCCCCCATCAGGTCGTTATTCAGGATGGCAAACTCACGGCCTATTTTGATATTTTGAATGGAAATGGGGAGTCGCTTCTTCGTGTACAGGAATCGCAGGTAAAAATGACTTTTGACAAGCAAAACGTTAAAACAGACCTCTTTAGGCCCTTTTCTCAAACGGGTTGGGGGGTCGCATCCGTCCTGCTTGTGGACACATCTCTCTCGATGACACCGGAGCACTTTGAAAAGACACGAAAAGCACTCAGCATCTGGGTGGATTCCATGACCACATCCGACCGAGTCGCGCTCATCACCTTCGGAAGTTCGGTTAATGTTTTGACTAAATTCACAGCCGATCAGCAGCTGTTACGGCAGCTAATCGGGTCTCTTACTCTTAATTACAACGATTCCAACACCAACTTCAATGACGCGGTTATTGAAGCGTTTAAACTGGCGACCGTGACGGATGAAGGGTTGCCCAACAGGCGCGTGATCGTGGCTCTTTCGGATGGTATCCATCAAGCAACCGTGGGTGCCACTCGAGAAGAAGTCCTAAAGCAAATCAAGGACGCCCAAATCCCATTCCACAGCATCACATATTTTAAGATCCCTCAAAATGAATACGAGAAAAAAAGGATTCTAGAGGGGAAAGAAGCACTTTCTACATTCAGCCGTATCTCCGGCGGAGCCTATTACGACGATGGGCGCAACATGCTTGCAGAAGCCTACGCAGGCATCAACGCCCGTATCCGCAACAGTTACGTTATGATTGGGGATATTAGCGGCATCCAACCGGACGGCCAGTTCCACCGCATGCAGCTGGACTACACAACGGGCACCACGACACAATCAGAGGGAATGGATGTCCGCTACAGCCCCTCACAGGGACCGCAGGGAATCGCTTCAAAATTAAGAGGGATACCCCTCTACGCTATACTAGGTGTCTGCGCCCTTCTGCTTGTCGGCGGATCGATCTACTTTAGAAAAGCAAGCAATAAAAAAACACCGGTACAGCCCGTACCGAAAGAAGTCCCTCCTGTTCAACCGGGGCAGAACAAACAACCACAGGTGCGCATGGCATCCCAACCGAGCGGTGTGCAGATTTCACTCACTCCGCTTGGGGTACCCAATGCTAAGCCGCACGTGGTCACCGTCGCCGATAGGGTTGAGATGGGAAGGGGCAAACAGTGCGCGATCTCTGTTGATGACGACCCCTCTATTTCTTCAAGGCACTGCGAAATATCGTGGAACAAGGGTTTTCTCTATATTCGCGATATCGGCTCCACAAACGGAACCAACGTAAACGGAGTGCCCATCAGCGGGCAGTTTAAATTAAGCCCCGGGGACACCATTAATCTTGGTAAAGCACAGTTCCGCCTCGGAGAAATCAAAGAGATTTAGCAGCGATGGCTCAAGTACAAATTTCATTTGACAGCGCACAGCACATAGGGAAAAGAGAGGAACAGCAAGATGCCTGCGGAGTCTTCACGGAGACGGATCATGCGCGGCAGGCCCCCTTTCTTTTCCTCCTCGCGGATGGTATGGGTGGATTGCAATACGGTAAAGAGGCCGCTGAACTGGCGATTGAAACAATCGTCAGCTCGTTTTCCTCTAAAAAACCGGAGACACCCATACAGGAAGCGCTGGAAGGTGCCGCCCGATCTGCCAATGAAAAAATTTACCGCATGGCTGACAAAGCCGGGTGTGCAGGTGAGGCCGGAACAACATTGATTGCGTGCGCTCTCCAAGGATCCACTCTGTATTGGGTCTCTGTAGGAGATAGCCGGATCTACTTGTTCCGCAACAACACACTGCAACAGCTCAATGAGGAGCATAATCTGAGAAATCGCCTTGCGGCATTAGCCGCAAAGGGGCTTTTTCCCATTGACGATATTGAAACAAACCCGCAAAAAGAGGCTCTTACAAGCTTCATCGGTATCGAAACGCTAAAAGAAATCGATGGAGAAAACAGAGAGCTTCTTCTGGAACCGGGGGATCACGTTTTGTTGTGTTCAGATGGCCTCTTTAAAACGCTCAATTCAAAAGAAATCATCGGTATTTTAAACGGAGCCAAACAGGAGAAAATCGCATCGCAGCTCGTCAAAAGCACCATTAACAGAGATGCTCCCCATCAAGACAATGTTTCGGTGGTCCATCTGCAGTACCCCGGCAAAAGAGCGCATCGCTCGCACTCTGAAATAACAACGGAACAACGGAACAAAAAAAAACCATCCTCAGCCGGTTTGGCAGCAAATACATCGAGCAAGAAAGAAGCACAACCCGAAATCAGGCGAAAGGAAACGGGAAGAGACTTTTTTACGCGCACAATCGCGGACAGCAAGAAAAAAACTTTTTTATGGATGTTTTTAGCCGTAGCGTTTGGCGCATGCCTCGCTAGTTATCGCATCTTTTTTACTGCTCGCTAAAAAAACAAGGGGGAAAAGGACGTGTCCTACTTACTGTATTGCATCAAGGGGCCCTTTGTGGGTCAGGAAATTCCGCTCATGGACGTTCTGATTATCGGGCGAGATCCTTCCGCCGTTAACTTGGTTATTCAAGACACGGCGGTATCTCGAGCCCACGTTAAACTCTACCTCACGCAAGAGGGGCTTATGCTTGAAGATTTAAACTCTGCAAATGGAACCTTTATTTGTGCGGATACGGGGAAAATGCAGGCGGTCACAGGAACCCTTTTGCTTAGTGCGGGGCAGCGGTTTTCTGTGGGCAATAACGCCCAGTACATCTTTGAAATCCGCGCGGATGGGCAACAAGTAACGGAACCTACTCCGACGCCTCTCGCGTCAGAGTCACCGCGCACCAGAGTCGTAAAACCCGGCCCCGAACCGGTAAAATCCGTATTCAATGTGGATGAGGATATCTTTCAAACACACACGAAAATAGAAATTACGGAGGACATCTTGGCGACAAGGACTTCCCGGTTTCTGGCGTATCTCATCGATGAAGCCATATTCTTGTTCATTCTTTTTTTAAGCTTTTTCTTGTCTGGGGCGACAGTAGCCGTGTTTCAGCTGATAGCAATGATATTCATCGGGCCTATCGCCATTATTTTGAACGTAGCTGTGACCTATGTGGTTTTTCTGGCCATTAATTTCTACTTTCTTAACTTAACGGGGCAAACCATTGGGAAAAAAGTGATGAAGATCTACATCGCGGACATGAACGGGCGAAAAGCAGCGCTACCGACCATTGTGGGGATGCGAATGGTGCTGATGTTTCTCCTCACGCTGATTCCTTTTGTTGGGTGGATTATCGGGCTGGCAAACATCTGTTTTCTCTTCAGACAAGATCGGCGTATGATCCATGACCTACTGGCCAACACTGTTGTTTTGAATTGCAAGAGCATTTAAATAAAATAAATAAAAGATGAAACATAAAAGCATGTTATGATTTATCAGTAAACGCCTGTGACATAGGCACAAAAACTACTTCCTTGGAGGAGATACCATTGAGAAATCTATTTCGCGTAACACTCATCACCCTTTTTGTTTTTGCAGGCGCTTTTGCCGCAAATGCCTACGACATCAACGCCGAGCTGAAGAAAGAAAAGCTCGAGGCATCCGGGATTACCCCCAAAGCCGTCCGCCCCAGCATCAGCATCCAGCTCTTTGAGGATCGCTCCGGAGCCAACGCTCCCGGCGAGGCCATTACGGAAATGCTGACTACGGAACTTGTCAGCGCCGATAAATTTATGATCATGGAGCGAGAGAAAATCATCATGTCTACAAAGGAACAAGCCATGGCGGATTCCGGCCTTATGGATATGGACACGGCCCCCGAACGCGGCAAACTAAAGGGGGTGGACTTTTCGATCACAGGAGCTATCACTGAGTTTAGAACCGATTCCGGCGCAGGTGTCATCCCCATTCCGGGGCTTGGCGGCATCGCTATCGGTTCCCATACGGCCACCGTCATGCTGGATCTGCGAGTGGTGAATAACAGAACGGGAGAAGTCATTGCCGCCATCCGAGAAAAGGGCTCCTCAAATGCATCCGTTGGCGGACTTGCGACGAAGTACGGCGGCTTTGGCGGCGGAAAAACGGGCGGAGTGCTTGCCGGTGCCACGCATAAAGTCGTTGTCAGGATTGTAAACCAGATAATTTCAAATGCTCTGCCGAAGATGCAGAATGTCACGCTTGAAAACAAACAGGCAGAGCTCGCTCCGGCGAAATCCTACCACGTTCTTGCGATTGACCCGAAAATAACGACGGCTCAACTGGATATAGGTGCCGCTTCCGGAGCGCGTAAGGGCCAGTACTACGCCGTCTACCGCGTCACGGGAACCATCCGCGGTTTGAATGGCGAAGTCCTCGGAGAAGAGAAAACACACGTCGCAATTCTTCAAATCCTCGAGGTGCAGCAGGCCTTCTCAACCGCAAAAGTTCTCAAATTGGGAAAAGGCAGAAAAATCCAGCGAGGGGATAAAGTGCAGCGGCTCAACGCCCCGACGGATGTTGTAGTGAAATAAAAAAATGATCTTAAGCGAGGTTAGGGGCAAAACCCCGAACCTCGCTTGGGGCATAGAAAACACAAAAATACAATACGTTAGAAAGAAAATTAGAAAAGCAAAAAACCATAAAAGCAGGGGAGGTAGGTCATGGAATAGAATTAGGACTCATCACACTTATTCTCACACTCGTAATGCTACTAGTTTCTGGATTTTTTTTTGCAGCACATGAAGATAAGTCTCTCTACGATGAACCAGACGAAGTTGCGTGACAATGTGAACTTAAAACTGCTAGAGAAAGAGTAGGTGGTTAGGAATGAAATGTAAGAAATATGTTTCATTATTCCTATGTGCGCTTCTGGTCGCTGTCATAACAGTTTTTTTATCACCTAATTTGGCTTCCGCTGCTATAACAGCTCAAGGTGCTCAAATCGGAAATGATACTGTCGTAACCGGCTCTCTCGGAAATCCCTATAGTGCGTGGATTGCGGCCAGTGGCACTCCATCATTTAATTGGAAATTAGAATTAGGTAGTCTGCCAAACGGTTTAAAGTGGGCCGTTGACACCAATAGTTATGGAGGAAGTAGAATAAATATTACCGGGACCCCGAACATGCCTGGTATCTTCACCTTCAGATTTTATGTTTGGAATGCTATATCTGCCAACTATAACGTTACCACAGCCAGAAAGGATTTCACCATCATCATTCAAGGCCCCTCAAAAATAACCACGACAGCTCTACCCGCTGGAACGAAAGGAATATTGTATAATCAGGCACTTAACGCCAACGGCTCGGTTTCAAATTGGGCTATTGACGCGGGTTCTCTCCCTAATGGCTTACAACTAAACAGTGGTGGAGTAATTTTCGGCACACCAACCACAGCAGGAACATTCTCCTTTTCAGTCAAAACTACCAATGCCTGGGCTAGCGATACTAAGGTCCTAGATATCGTAATCAATTCTCCCGGAGCCCAAGTAAACGCACCAACAATTACCACATCATCACTATCGGAAGGCGCAGCAGGTACAGCCTATAGCCAAGCACTCAGCGCATCAGGTACAGCACCAATAACATGGTTGCTCGACAGTGGGAGTTTACCAAACGGCTTAAGCATAAACGAGACAACCGGAGTGATTTCAGGAACACCTACGAATGCAGGCTCTTTTAATTTTATTGTCAAAGCAACTAACACAGCCGGCAGCGACACAAAAACTCTAAGCATAGTGATCGCTTCAACATCAAGCGCACCAACAATTACCACATCATCACTATCGGAAGGCGTATCAGGAACAACCTATAGCCAAGCACTCAGCGCATCAGGCACAGCACCAATAACATGGTTGCTCGACAGTGGGAGTTTACCAAACGGCTTAAGCATAAACGGGACAACCGGAGTGATTTCAGGAACACCTACGAACGCAGGCGCTTTTAATTTTATTGTCAAAGCAACTAACGCAGCCGGCAGCGACACAAAAACATTCTCAATCACGATATCCGCTTCCGGTAGCGGAAAATCTGAGGGAGGCGGTGGATGCGATGCAGCCTCTGCAACCTACGCAATCTTGTTGCTGGCTCCTCTTGCGTTGATGCGCAAGAAGGACTAGCACAGGATAAAGGAACTAGTCGTACGAGCAACAGGAGAGGGGCGCGTCACACCGCCCCTCTCCTTAAAATAATTAAAAGCGGCTCCGTTTTTATTCTAAAAATCATATGTAAAAGAGGTGTCTTGATTTGAAAAAATCAATGTTTTTTCTTTTTTTGTCCGTCGCACTCGTCATCCTTTCTACTGCCTGCTGGGCAGGCGAACCGCTCTGGGTAGCTGTAAAAGGGGAAAACGTCAATATCCGAGAAAAACCGAACACGAAAGCAAAAGTGATAGAACAGGTAAATGGCTCCGAAGGCTCAGCTTTTATTGTGGATTCCGCGACCATTACAGATAAGGCTTCCGGCTTAACGTGGTATCGCATTTTGTACTCCGTCGACGAAATGGACGAAAGCACGTATTACGAGCGTGGTAGCACATATATCGCCGCAAAATTTGTCAAGGCAAGACAACTCACCGCAGGAGAAAAGCAAAACCTACAGTTTGAAGCTAAGCGAATAGCAGAGGACAAGGTTTATCGAAAAACCGGGGCGTGGAAAATCACGGAATTCACGGAGGGAAGTGAAATCTACACCCAAAACGAAAAAATAAAGTCAGTACCCATATACGCTGACAGTAGCTTGAAATCACAAAAAATTACTGATTTGCCCGTGAATACACCGGTGCTGATTTCTGCCGCAAAATTTCGCTACGTAAAGGCTACCGACAATAATGAAGGGTGGATCAAAATCACAAAACCCGTCATAGGATGGGTACCGTTAGAGTTTATCGGGCTAGCGTATTCTGAATTTTTTGTTTCCTCGAACATGATGGTTTGGTAGAGTAAAAAAACGCTACAGAACCAATGGAGTAGAAGAGCGAATCTACAACAGACGGGAGCGTGGCTCAAACTCGCGTACAGGGAGCTTGAGTCACGATCAAGCGAAAAACGGAATTCTGAAAGATGCCCCTGTGGCACAAGCAATTCTATATCGGCTAGCAGATGAGGGAATTCAGAGTGCAGCATCGGTATTGGAACAAAATCTAATCTTCACCGTGGAGGAATAGGCAAATGAAAAAAATGGCCCTGCTAACCACCCTAACCCTGTTTTTTACTCTGCTTTGCATCACGACAACGCACGCCGAAGAAAAGATATTCAACCTAAATATTAGTTATTACAGGACGCTGGTTGGCAGAGACGGAATTCGGCATCCCGATGCAAAAAAAATAGAGGATATCATCGGTTTTTGGGCGGATGGACTATATGAGGCCACAAACGGTGAACATTATCTCGGAAGCGTCATTATCACACAAGGCGGAACTAAATTTCGTCTAAACGATAAGAACAACGAACGCAATACACATGTTATTTGGGGGAAAAAGGGACACCCTAGAGCGTGGATTCTTGGGATAACATCTTACGGCAAGGATCCTTTATATATGTACGATGAGTTCTGGAGTGATACAAAGTTAGAGGCTGATTTTATAAATGAAGAAAATGGATTAACATACGGAGGGTACGTGCTAGCGCATGAATCAGGTCATTATATTTACGGACTATTCGACGAATACAAATTAAAACAAGGCCGAGCTAGCTACGAAGAACTCCCATACTATTCATTAATGAATAGCGTATGGGAAATTCTCGGGAAAGGCGGCGACATTCGCCAATTAAATTTCTCTAATAAAGCAATGTATGGAAAGAAAACGAATACAGTGCAATACGCAGAGCACGAAGAGAGCTGTTGGGAAACACTGGAAAAACGCTATAAATTTTCAAATCGTCCCCAAAGTCCCACCCTTTTTTCCGAATCAAAAGAAATCACGCCAGGCGTGGAAGGAACAAAGGACAACTCAAGAAAATATTTAAAAATTATTTGGAATGCCAACGCTATCCATCAAATTGTTTTGGATAGATCCGGCAGCATGTCTGAGGGGAATCGCTTCAAAAATGCGATTCGATCGGCAAAGGGCCTCGTTAATGCCCTAAAACCCGGGGATGCCGTAGGAATCACAATCTTTACCACTGTTCATGCTGAAAAGTTACCCATAGTGGAACTACCCAACGATACGCTAAAATGCGAGCAGATGAAAAACGGAATATTCTCCCTTTTAGACAGCATCACGATTGATAACGGAACAAATAGTACCTCGGGAACTGCTATTTACGACACTTTGGCCAATGTTGCTGACAGATTGTCTTCCTCAAAAAAATTTCGCTCAGTAGGAGGATTTTTTGATAACCCCAAACTGGTTTTTCTCCTCACGGATGGGGAGGATAACCGATCGAAAAAAAGTAACAAGGAGATCGTAAGAATATATGAAGAACTCAATATCCCCATTTTTTCCGTAGGCATTGGTGACGCCATCAGCGAAAAAACGCTACAAGATCTCACCACTGGCACCGGCGGTCACTACGCTCTTTCAAGCCACCCTATCGACTTGGATGAAATGATGCTTGCGCCGCTGCAAAGCAGAGGCCTTTCGCCCGTGACTACGCGCGATTTGAACATCAAAGCCTCCGGCAGCGCCTCCACCAGCTTTGTGATTGACTCCAGCATCAACGAGCTTACCGTCAGCATGGCATCGGAAAACATCCGGGACAATTTCACCACAACGCTTGTGAGCCCCTCCGGGAGCGTTGTCCCCATTCCCTTCAACAAAAAAATAGGAAAATACCTCTATACTCAGAGAAAACCCGCCGCCGGAAAGTGGACGTTACAAGCAAAAAATAAAAGCGGGAGCAATGAGGGCGTGCGCGTTTCCGTGTACGGTGAGGCAATTGAGGAGATGAACACGGAGGGTACCTACATTGCCGAATCGTCAATAACGGAATCAAATGGCACTAAGGGCTTCACTATCACAGCGAACGCAAACAGAAGAGGAATGCGGGCATCAGACCTAACGACAACGGCAGAGGTCACTTACCCAAGCGGAGTGGTTCAGACTGTGCCCATCAACGATAGCGGAACCATGGGCGATGCGGAAGCCGAAGATGGCGTTTACACAGCGCAAATAGCGAACTGCCCGGAAAAAGGAAACTACAAGGCCGTTATTCGCTTCACCAACCCGAATAAAAAAGCGTACGAAGTTGTGAAGGGCTTGCAGTTTCACAAACCGTTCAACTTAAAAGAAGGAGAAGTCTTCGTCGTTCCGGAAAAAGGCGAAACGCTGGCAGAGGATATTGAGCGCGTGACAACAGTCACTTTTTCCGTGGGTGCCCCCTTTGGAACCCATGCGGCTCCCTCTGCACCAGTACCCACACCGCCAGTTATTGTTATTGACAAAAATGAATTTGTCGAAGATTCCGGGCACGACTACAGCGATGACGTTGACTTCAGCGATTACGATGAAAAAGAGCGTCAAAAACGCATGGAGGGCTACAAGATGATTCAGGAAAATTACAAACCGAACAAGAAAAAATAGTACGCTTTTTACGTCTCAAGGCGGCATGCCATTTATCGGCCTATATCCGGTTCAATTTTTCTAAAGAAACAGACGGGAATCTCGTTCTCATTCAAACACTTTGCAACACTAGGAACGCACCCCTGTCGTGATTGACAGGGGTGCGCGCGGACAGGCATGATCGGGGCAGGTGCAAAAGGGAACGGATGACATGAACAAACCTCCTTAATAAATCACGAAAAAACACACTCCAATAACGCCTATTACCTGTGGGAGAAATGCATCCTCCGTTAGCCATAATAAAAAACACTCGCCCCAATTAAATAAAAAACAAAAAGAAACCACGCGGCAATTTTTAACGACTTGTATTGGCGAGTGAGTAATTTTTCATCTAAAACGAGCGCGGCGGGTTCGTTATCCTCGCGAAATGCGTAGCTGAGGAGTTTGTCTGTAATATGCGACC
>JAGPAO010000061.1 GCA_018063805.1 Synergistaceae bacterium
CCTTGACGACGAGCCCCTCACTAACCGGACTGTTATTCATCACCCATGTTCCCTCCTCTTCCACAAAGCTTGATCCCACATACAGCGGAACATTATAGTGCGCAGCAAGCTCGATGCTTCTGGCTTGAAGAACCTTTGCCCCAAGCACCGCTAAATCCATACACTCCTCGTAGCTGATGTGGTACAACTTCAACGGATTTCCGACGACCTTCGGATCTCCGGTCAGAATGCCGGTTACGTCCTTTAATATATTACAGGAAGCAGCCCCCAGAGCCGCAGCCAGTGCGACAGCGGAAAGATCGGATCCCCCCCGCCCCAAAGTGATCACATCGCCTGCGTCCGTCAGAGCCTGAAAACCGGTAATAACGGCAACCCTTCCTTTGTTGAGAGCTTCCAGAACGGCCTCCCCTCCGATGCGGTAAATACGACCCTCGGTGGGAAAACCCTCCGCCAAGATGCCCGCTTGTGCCGCCGTAAAGGATTGCGCCGGAATTCCCTCTCCGTTGAGAGCCAAAGAAAGCAACGCCACACTCTGCTGTTCCCCCGTCGCGAGAAGCTGATCCAGTTCGCGCCCGCCCGCATTCAGAGAAACATCATGAGCAAGAGCCAGCAGGTTATCCGTGGTTTTGCCCATGGCGGAGACAACGACAGCTACACGGTTGCCTTTTTCGCGATATCGGCGAACCAAGCAGGCAACCTCGTGCATTCTCTCGGCGTCCGCAACGGAACTTCCGCCAAATTTTAAAACGACCAGCGGCTTCTGTTCCTCAGCCACTCCTTTATCTGCAGAAACAGGATCCACTTCAATCACCTCATTACCCGTTCTATTTCGGATTTAAAATCAAGAGAGATCTCCAAATGAGCTCCCTGTCCATTACCATCCAGCACAAAGAAAAGAGAGCGAACGCCGTGCTCAGAAAAAGTGGAGCACATCGCCTCCGCCACACGGCGCGGCTTCCCCCGGACAAGCGCCAAGACACTGGGCCCCGATCCGCTGATCGATGTTGCCAAACAACCGGGAACCTGACGCACTCGATCCAAGATAGCCTCTCCGCCGGGGAAAAGCTTTGCCCGATACTGCTGGTGCAGTTTGTCATCCATCCCCCAAGAAAGCAGATCCCACTTCCCTGTTGCCCAAGCAGCGGTCAAGAGAGCCGCCCGCCCAAGAGTGAAAACTGCATCCTGAAAACTGACGGACTCCGGCAACGCTTCTCGTGCATCGCTCGTCTTTACCCGAACATCGGGAACCGCCACCACAATATGCATATCCTCCGGCAGAGAGGGAAGGCTCACATAACGGAGCTCCGATCCATCCCAACAGCTGACCACCATCCCCCCCAAGAAGCAGGGAGCGACGTTATCGGGGTGCCCCTCCGCACGCGTCATAATGTGAAGCAGCTCCTGCTGACCCACCTCTTTACCCGCAAGGGCTTGTGCAATCAAAACGCCGCCGACAACCGCCCCGGCGGAACTGCCCAGACCGCGGCACAGCGGAATGACATTGTTGCTGCGGAGCACAAAGCCGGGGATATCCGCGCCCCATTCCTCACATGTCTGGAGAATGGTTTTGACAACGAGGTTATTCTTCGGATCGGAAAGCTCGTTCGCCCCCTCACCGAAGGTCTCGCAGCGGTATTCTCCCCGGGGAAGCAATTCCGTAATACTGAAAATGTTATACAGAGAAAGCGCCATTCCAAGCGTATCAAAACCGGAGCCAAGGTTTGCACTCGTAGCCGGAATGCGCACGCTGATCAAGGGAGCCGTCATGATTTCATCACAGCCAAAAGCTCGTCCAGAGAATCGCCTATTTCAACGGGACGACCCACCTGCCCCATCGCCGTATCGGGATCCTTTAAACCGTTTCCGGTCAAAATCATCGTCACTTTAATACCGGAGGGGAGACGCCCCTGCTCTTTAAGTTGGATCAGCCCGGCCAAGGGAGCACAGGAAGCGGGTTCGGCAAAGATTCCCCCCTTGGCGGCAAGTTCCCTTTGGGCATGGAGGATTTGATCATCCGTTACCGAATTAAACTCGCCTTTGGATTCCGCTACGGCATCGCGCGCCAGCGTTGCGCTCACGGGATTGCCGATGCGAATCGCAGTCGCCACCGTCTCCGGGTTGGGGCACGGTTCCCCCGTCACCAGGGGAGCGGCTCCCGCCGCCTGAAAGCCCATCATGCGCGGTGCTTTCACTATTTTTCCCATTCCGAGATACTGCTTGTACCCCGCCCAGTAGGCGCTGATATTACCGGCATTGCCCACGGGAATAGCGTGCCAGTCGGGCGCGTCGCCTAATTCTTCGCAAATTTCCCAAGCTCCCGTCCGCTGCCCCCAGAGCCGATAGGGGTTGACGGAGTTGACCATGGCGTAGTTTAGTTTCTCCGCAGCCTCCCGAGCCATTTCAAGCGCTCGGTCAAAATTTCCGTTGACGGCAATGACCTTGGAGCCATACATGAGGGCCTGTGCCAACTTGCCCAGAGCCACCTTGCCTGCGGGAAGAAGCACGTAGCAGGAAATACCGGCCGCCGCAGCATACGCCGCAGCAGAGGCGGATGTATTGCCCGTAGAAGCACAGACGAGAGCCTTCGCCCCATCCTCAAGAGCCTTGGCAACGGCCATCACCATTCCGCGGTCCTTAAAGGATCCGGATGGATTGCACCCCTCCAGCTTCGCCCAGAGCTCCACACCCAAATCCTCGCTCAATCGCGGCAAATGCACGAGCGGCGTTGTTCCCTCCCCAAGAGTAATCCTGGGGGTTGCCTCCGTTAGCGGCAACAGTTTTTCATAACGTTTAAGAAGTCCCATGACCTCACCTCCAAAGATTTATCCCCGTAAAACAATAAAAAAATACCCGCCTCCACGTATCTGGAGGCGGGGAAATCCGCGGTTCCACTCCAATTCCTGCATAAAAAAGCTATGCAAGCACTTAAGACGCTATCAGGCGCGCACCCTGTGCCTTATCCTTACGGCTTCGGCACCTGCTCCGGGGTGGTCTTCACAAATAACAGCACAGGAATTTTTTCAGCCCGGAAATTCCCTCTCTGAGTGCTCATTACCTGTTACTCTCCCCATCGTCGCATGTTTCAAAAAACGAATTCCTGTATTTATACCGCATCGACGCGCAGATGTCAAACATGGTTTTGGCCTCGCGGTTTTAAGCCCCGATTTAAAAGCCTATCTACTCCCCTAAAATCGCCATCAAACGCGTTTCGTCGATATTTCCGCCGGAGATAACCACGCCGACCCGTTTGTTCGCAACATCAATCTTGCCGGAAAGCAGTGCGGCAACGGAAACAGCTGCGCCCCCCTCCACAATCTGATGTTCTTCTTTATGCAAAAGGGCGATGCTTTCTTTAATTTGAGCTTCCGTCACACCCAGAACACCCGTCAAGTGTTCGCGGACTCCGGCAAACATATCCGGAGAGGCGGCTCCCCCAAGCGCATCCGCAAGAGAATCCTCCTCCGGTGCATCCAAGCGAACCTCTCCTTCGCGCCAAGCTACCTCCCAACTCGTGTTGCAAGAGGCAAAAGCACCCCATATCTCTATGGAAGGGCGCAGCGCACGCGCCGCAGCGGCCACTCCGCCAATCAATCCGCCGCCGCTGACGGGACAGATCAGAACGTCCAGTTCCGGTTCATCCATCAACATCTCCAAGGCCAGCGTCCCCTGCCCCGCAGCAATCAGACGATCTTCAAAAGCAGAGACATAGGTCAGACCTTTTTCTCTTTGCAGCTGAAACGAAGCCTGTTCCGTCTCCTCAAAAGTGCTCCCTACAACGTGAAGCTGTACCCACTCGCCGCCGCGAGCCCGAACCATGTTTTTCTTTGTCTCGGGGCAGGCCAGAGGGACGCAAATTTCAGCGTGCACATGAAGCATTTTCGCGGCATAAGCAATCGCCTGCGCATGGTTACCGGAAGAAGCGGTCACCACTCCCCGCTTTTTTTCTTCCTCCGAAAGACAGAGCATTTTATTGAGAGCTCCGCGAATTTTAAAAGCCTTGCAGAGCTGTTGATTCTCCCATTTGACAAAGACATCCGCTCCGCATCTTTGGGAAAGGGAAAACGAGTACTCAAGAGGAGTATGGCGCACTAAGGGAGCAATCCTTTTTCTTGCGCAGAGGACATCTGTGATATCGACATGAATCGCCATTTGTTTTACCTCCAAGGAATCATCTTTTGGGGTGCCTACGCTCCCTCAATAAAAAGGCGACGCCCCTCTAAAACAGGATCGTCGCTCATTTACGCCATCGTCAATAAAACAGAACCACGAACGGGTTACTGATTTACGATGTCCTTCAACACTTTGCCGGCGCGAAAGACGGGAACCTTCTTTGCTGGAATGTCGATCTCTTTCTGTGGATCCTGCGGGTTTCGCCCCTTACGAGCGGCCCTTTGCTGAACCTCAAACGTACCAAAACCGACAATTTGAACCTTTTCTCCCTTAATCATCGCATCTTGAACCGCTTCGAAAAGAGCATCCACTACATCCGCTGCTTTCTTTTTGGTAAGATCTTCTACCGACTTAACTACAGCATTTACCAGATCTGCCTTTGTCACATGTTTCACCTCCGCTATTTTTGTTGGACATTGAAAACAAGAAAAATAAAAGCTTCATAGCAATTATTACTATGTAATGCCGTCCTCGTCAAGCTTTTTATAAAAGATTGTTTGATTCTAGTGCTTAGCGCGGAAAAAAATCCGCACCGGTGTCCCTGAAAAATCCGCTGTTTTCCTCACTATATTCTCTAAATGCCTAGAGAATGATTTTGTAACATATTTCTCATTGTTGACAAAAAACACAAATGCGGGCGGAGTCCCGTTTGCTTGCAGACAGAATGAAATTTTGAGATGATGACCATGTCCATCCCCCGGCATGCGTTCAAAAGCGAGGATTTCTTGAACCAAACGGTTAATCGTCGAGGTAGAAACTCTTCTCTGTCGGTTTTCATCCACCCTACGAATCATCGCAGGCAACTTATCAAGTCCTCTTTTGGAAAGAGCGGAAATGAAGATAGAGGGAGCATGAGAGGCAAAGGGCAACTCCTCTGCAAGGAGTTTTTTCATTTTATCCCCGATTTTATCCTCCCTAGGGGCAAGATCCCATTTGTTCATTGCCAGGATCAAACCCTTTCCGCGCTCGAGAACATGACCAATCAGATGTTTGTCTTGGTCCGTAACAGGCTCTGTTGCGTCCAGCATCACAATCGCCACGCGGCAGGCGTCTATGGCCTGATAAGTGCGCACGCCGGAATAGTACTCCAGCGCGGAATTGATACGCGCCTTACGCCGCAACCCGGCCGTATCCAGTATGCGAAACGTAGTGCCGTCTATTTCCACCAAAGAGTCCACCACATCGCGCGTTGTGCCCGGGATGTCGCTCACCACCGCCCGTTCCTCGCCGGTAAGGGCATTCAACAGGCTGGATTTACCCACATTGGGTCGCCCCACCAAAGTGACGGGGATAATGGAATCATCTTCTTCAGGAAAGGAGTCATCCTCAAGAAGCGCAACCGTGGCGTCCAACAATTCGTCAATATTAATATTATGCTCGGCGCTAACCCCAATCACCCGGTCAAAACCCAGCTCATAGGCGTCATAAACCGTATCCAGCAGCTTGGGATTGTCCAACTTATTCATCACCAAGATGATGGGTTTCCCGCTCTTGCGCAGCAGCGTCGCGATTTCCTCATCCATCGGCGTGATTCCCTCACGTCCATCAATGACGAAGATCAGAAGATTGCTTTCATTCATTGCCAAATCCACTTGTTTTTTAACCAGATCAGCGAAGGGACCATCTACCCCGGCCATGATTCCTCCTGTATCTACAATATAAAAATTCCGCTCTTCGTGCGTCACTTCTCCGTAGAGACGATCCCGCGTCACACCCGGAAAATCGTCTACGATAGCGGAGCGTTTCCCCAGCAATCGGTTGAAAAGCGAGGATTTGCCCACATTCGGACGTCCAATAATTGTTACAATGCCCATGCAATCACCCTCCTAAATTTCGGATAACGGGCTCTGACTTCTCTCCACCATTACCTGTTCTACTATTATTGTAACAGAGTCAGCGATTCAGCGCTCCTAAATTAATAAAGAATATGCCTTTAATCAAACCAGATGGATATTTTAGGAAACGTTTTTCTCCTATTCTGTATGTCAAATACAGGTGCGAACACTTCGCGCAGCGCCCCAAGGCGGCGGGTGCGCAGCCAGAGAGTCCCCTCTTCCGGACTCCACAGCTGAAAGCGGTGCTCTTCAAGATGCGGCAGTAATTCTGCCATCATCATTTCCGGCAGCTCCAAACGTATCAGCGGTGTCACGGGGGGGAGATCCATTTCTTGCCGTTCCTGCAATTCTTTTTCCCAGAAAAAACGCCAACCTGCCGTTAATCCCATCTGCCACCCCTTCCCGGGGCGGCGGCTCTGAACAACGACGCATCGCGCATCCGGCTCTACGCCTCTCCAACAGGATTCCCAAAGCATGCCGAAAGCCCGCACTCGGGCATCATATTCAGCAGCGCGTGATTCAAAATCAGCGTCAATCCAACCGATCATGCCAACCTGAAGCGGGTCGCACAGAGCAAGGAGTGCCCGCGTCCCCAACACAAGGGCTCCCCTTGGATGCTCTTTCATCAAACGGCGGGCGATAGATCGACTGCTCCCCACTTCATCGGAGAGGGCAAGAACGGCGTTTCCTCTTTTTACCGTCGCTTCCGCCGACGTAAGCAAAGAGGAAAGCCCCGGTTTTATGCCCTGCAACAAAACCCCACCGCAAAAAGGGCATTTATCGGGTACGGCAGCGCGATGCCCGCACATCAGACAGAGCAGCCCCTGATTTCCCTCCCACCGCATGGGCGTGCTGCATTGAGCGCAACGAATGGAGGCACCGCACTCTTCGCAGGCCATCTCGCCCGCGTACCCCTTGCGATCCAGTATCCAAAACGCCCATCGCCCCGCATCCAGCGCAGAACGAGTCTCCCTCCGGAGTGCGTCACTCACGGGCAGGGAATGGGCCATGCCGTCAGCGGAAGATTGTTTTGCCCTCCAAAGATCGACGTAAATTAAGCGCTTATCGGGAACCCCCCGTCCACCCTCATTGCCCAAATTCCCCCCCATAAAAACACGAGAAGAGGGCATTCTTCCGCCCAAAACAAGCTGCGCTCCCGCCAGACGGGCTCGCTTCGCGAGCAATGTGCGCATATGAAAAAGAGGGGGACGAACGCTTTTCCAGGCATGGCTGGACTCATCCTCCATAATAATACGCCGCAGCGAAGGGAGAGGGGCCATGGCGGCCGACTGTGCCCCCACCACAAAGGAGACATCACCCTTTTGCACGGAACACCAAGCATCCCATGCTTTTTTTGCCGTGGATTTAGGCCAGAGAAGACCGGACGAACGGATATCCCTCGGTAGACTATCCCAAAAACAACGGGCAATATCATGCTGAGGAAAGAGCAACAGGGTCCCTTCGGATAAATCCTCTAAGAGTTGTGTGTAGCGCTCCATGCGTGCTGAATCTCGGACATCATAGATAAAAAGATCCTCTGAAATGGGCTGTACATTGGAAGGAGGCGGAGACGGGGGAAGAAAATCACCGTCCAAGAAGGGCTGAGGCAAAAGGGTTTTCATCGCCATCCCCATCCCGCAAAACCACGTATCGCCAAACCACCGTAAAAGTTCCGGTGTTCCGGGGGAGAGCGCGCTCCCTTCATCCATCAAGGCAAGAAGGGGTTTCAATTTCCCATTAAAATTCCCATTAGAGGCCTCTCCGACGGATACGATCAAACCCATCCGTTTCCCATGCCCTAAGGGAACCCAGGCGCGCATTCCCACACAACATGCAGCTGTCCCCTCGTAGGTTAACTCCGTCCACCAAGGCCCGGGGATAACAACCGAAACGGGAACATGAAGAGAGTCTGTCAATTAAAAGGATGGCTCTTCTTCGCCATACTTACTGCGGCAATGATGTGATCCCAGATGGCCTCCGCCACCTCTTCTTTCGTGCCGGCGTGCGTTGCTGCTGCACCCTCTGAGGTGAAAATCTGCACTTGGTTGGTATCGACGGCAAACCCTGCATGAGCTCCCGACACATCGTTAGCGACGATCATATCCAGCTTTTTATCGATTATTTTTTGACGGGCATTCTTTTCCAAATCGTCTGTCTCTGCAGCAAAACCAACCAAGAATTGATCTTTTGTTTTTATACGTCCCAAGGCGGCAGCAATATCCGGATTCTGCACTAAGTGCAGCGTGATATCCTCGCGCCCCTTGCGCTTCATTTTCTTATGTGCAATATCAGCGGCCCTGAAGTCCCCGACCGCCGCAGCTTTAATAATGATATCGTTCTCCCCCATCCGCTGCACACAAGCTTGTTCCATGTCGGTTGCGGTGAGAACGGGAACAACCGTCACACCCTCGGGGGGGGGGAGGTGAGTGGGGCCCGAAATCAGGGTTACGTCCGCCCCGCGTCGCCAGGCATCTACGGCGAGAGCATACCCCATCTTACCGCTGCTTGGGTTGCTGATATAGCGGACGGGATCAATATATTCATGAGTCGGGCCGGCTGTAATCAGAACCCGCTGCCCTTTCAAGTCTTTTTTGGGGTAGAGCAAGCGCCAACAGTGCGCCTCAATAGCACTCACATGCGGCAGACGCCCGCGCCCCTCATAACCGCACGCCAAAGGACCTGAATCCGGATCCACAACATGGTATCCCATCTCATAGATCCGTTTCAGATGACCTTGAGTTGCAGGATGATCCCACATATGAACATTCATCGCGGGAAAGAGGATTCGCTCTCCTTGATAGGCCAAGAGAGCCGCCCCTAAAAGCGTGCTCGAATCTCCCTGCGCGCAAATGCGCAAAAGATTGGCGGTGCAGGGAGCAAGGACAAAGAGCTCCGCCCAGTCCGCAAGAGAAATATGAGGGATTTGCCACCCCCGCTCCGCACTCATCAAATCCTGCTCTCTCCAAACCGCACGCCCCGTAAGAGTGGAGAGCACAAGCGGAGTCACAAAACTCTCCGCCGATTTTGTCATGATAATTTCTACCTGAGAACCGCTCTTGATCCAGGATCGGACAAGCTCCGGTATTTTATAAGCTCCAATACCACCGCTGATCCCCAAGAGAATCCGGCGATTATTTCTCCACGTTGACATGAGGATTCCGGGAGACCGCTTCCGAAAAATGATAGGTCAACAATCCGGATTGCACCTCGCGTAAAGCGCGGGTGATGTACTTCTCCGCTCCATCCTCCGCAATCAAACGCCCCTTCTGATCACTCAACTGACGCGCCCTGGCAGAGACAATAAGAGTCAGGATATATTTGTTCGGGATGCCCTGTTCACGATAAATCTGCTCCAAATCGGTATAAATCATATAATGGTGCCTCCTTATAGCGGTTAGCTTTTTATTTTTATCAGTTCCTGCACTAAATGGATCAACTCAGCAGAAGCTCTTTCCACATCATCATTGACGATGACGTGCTGATAATCCTGAATAGACGACATCTCATACTGTGCATTGGTAAGCCGAACGGCTATTGCCTGTTCATCCTCCGTTCCTCTGCTGCGCAAACGCCGCTCCAGATCTTCCATACTGGGAGGGCGAATGAAGATCCCTATCGCCTGCGGTAATTTTTCGCGTATTTGGCGTGCTCCCTGCACATCCACCTCAATCACGACGTTTTTTCCCATACCGATGGCTTCTAAAATCTCCTTGGTCGGTGTTCCGTATAAATGTTTATGGACATGTGCCCACTCGAGAAAACCACCCTCATCAACCATCTTTAAGAATTGCGGTTCTGAGATAAAAAAATAATCCTTCCCATCCACTTCACCGGGACGCGGCAACCGCGTTGTACAAGACACGGAATAAGACAGAGTATCAATTGCAGCAAATAGCCTCTCTCTAAGTGTCCCCTTACCCGTTCCGGCAGGACCGGAAAGAATAAACAGCTGACCTTCAACCATTCTTTGATTCCTCCATATTCTCTTCAAAGCGGCCTGCTATCGTTTCCGGCTGTATCGCCGAAAGAACCACGTGCCGGCTATCCATAATCAAGATAGCTCTCGTTTTCCTTCCCTCTGTTGCGTCAACGAGTATCCCTGCATCCCGTGCTTCCTCCCTGAGCCGCTTCACCGGAGCTGACGAGGAATTGATAATCGCGATCACCCTATCCGCAACCACCATGTTGCCAAACCCTACGTGCAATAAGGGATGTGCCATCTCTTACTCCACGTTCTGTATCTGTTCACGGATACGCTCCAGCGTTGCCTTTGCCTCAACCGCTAACCAGCGTATTTCCGCATCTGCAACCTTTGAATCGAGCGTATTCACCTCTCGGTTCATCTCTTGAACAATGAAATCCAACTTTCGCCCGCTGCTGTCTTTTTCTTCTCCGGTGCTGATAAATTTGGCGATATGACTCCTTAAACGCGCCAGCTCCTCCGTTATATCCCACCGATCTGTCAAGAGAGCAAGTTCCTGTAACAGACGCCCCTGATCCAGCTGTTCTCCAAAGGAGGCAACGGAATCCTCCATCCTTTTTTTCATCGCCGCAAAAGCAAGATCACGAGCAGGCGACCATAGGCGAGAAATTTTATCCGCAAGATTTGTCAGAAGACCCAGGTGCAGAAGAACTTCTTCCTTTAAATGAAGGCCCTCCTGTTCGCGCATTTTCTGCCAGGATAGAACCCCCTTCTCCAGCAAAAGCGTCAGTTGCTGCTCTCTGCTTTCCATGTTTCCGCTCTCTTCCGTAAAACTAGGCGTGTCAAAGACACCGGGCAGAGAGAGGAGGGATTCTATACCAATGGAAGTACTCTGCCCCAAAGCAACCCAAGCGGCTTCTAGTTCCTGATAGTAGTGATCCAAAACATCCCGATTGAGTTTTGCCCGTCTCATTCCCGAAACCCAAAGAACGTCCATACGCACCTGCACTTTACCCCGACGAAAAAAACGCTTCAGTTTCTGATGAAACCATGGCTCCCATGAGGAGAATTCCTTAGGAAGACGAACATATATTTCCTGATAGCGATGGTTGACACTGGAAAGCTCCAACGTCACGGACCCAAAGTCCATTTCCTCCTGCACTCGTCCAAAGCCCGTCATACTCACATACATAGGGTCACATCCTTAAAATCTAAAATCGCGCTCACCCCTGCGGATTTTTCCCAAATACTCCGTCGTCTTTTCTTTGGCCTTGCTATTTTTGATTGCGCCAAGTTCTTCTTCTATAAGAGCCGTCCCCAATTCCGCCGTCTCGGGGGACGCATAATCCTGCAGATATTCCTCCAAGGTGAGAAGTGCATTAGGCTGGCAGACATTGCATATCTGCCCTGATTTCGCCAACTGCATAAAGCGATCCCCCGTGCGCCCCTC
>JAGPAO010000062.1 GCA_018063805.1 Synergistaceae bacterium
CTCCGATCCGGAACTCCCGCGCATTTTAGGGACGCTGCTGCTCTCCAACAGCTGGCAGATCCCCAAGGGGGCCTCGGAGGTTACGCTCTCTGAATGGACGGAATCGGGGGAGGTGGAGCGCGTTATCGCACTGGATCCTCTGAAGGACGTATCCTCCAATGCCAAGCGTTATTTTGAACGCTACCGCAAACAAAAAGGGGCGCGGCTTCGCGCCGCAAGTATCCTCTCCAAACTGGAAGCGGAACAGGAGGATATTCTGGAGCAGCAAGTGCTGGTGGAGTGCCAAGAAAACCCGCAGATGCTCATCCTGTTGGAGCGAGAGATTACCGGGGCTGTGGAGCAGGGGAAAAAGCAAAAGGACAAGGCACCGCAACTCCCCCCCCACCGCCGCTTTGATTTCCCCCATATAGGTGCCTCCCTTTACGTGGGCTTGAGCGCCAAGGGAAACCACTACGTCACCTTCCGCGTAGCGCGGGGGGAGGATATCTGGTTCCACGCACAGGGAATCCCCGGTGCGCACGTCATCCTGCGCTTTACGGATACACCGGAGGAGGAAACACGCGAGCGCTGCTTCAACATCGCCGCCTCGCTTGCCGGATGGTACAGCAAGGGGCGGGAATCGGGGCGTGTCCGCGTCGACTACACGCAAAAAAAACATGTGCGCGCCATCTCCGGCGCAGGAATCGCCAACGTCACCTATCGCGAATTCGGAACCATCTTGGCGGATACCCGAATTTGGGAAGAGGAGATACGGGGATTGCAAGTAGAGGAGGAGATACTATGCAAAATCGATATGCCGGTGACGTAGGCGATTTCGGAAAACTCGGTATGCTACGCGCCCTCGCACAAAGCGACCTTAAGGTCGGCGTGAACTGGTATCTGGTGCCGGACGAAAACCACAACGATGACGGCAAGCACATTGGCTATCTCACTGACCCCGGATTCGAAGACTGCGACGATGTGCTTCACATTGCCTTGAAGGGGCTTGTCGACAACGAGAAACGCAGCGTTGCGGCTATCGAAAATCGGAGACTGATAAGCGGCGCTCAGTACTATTCAGACTTGCTTTCAACCCCGGCAGAGCGAGCCGAATGGCACAGCAAAGCTTTGCAATATCTGAATGAGTGCGAGATTGTTTTTCTCGACCCCGACAACGGTGTGTTGGTAAAGAGCGCCGGGCCATCATCACCCAAAAGCATCAAGTATGTGTTTAGAGAAGAAATCATAGACTATTACAATACCGGTAAGAGTGTGGTTTTTTATAATCATCGCAGCCGAGAACAGAAACACGTCTACTTAAAACGATTTGACTGGCTTCATTCAGAGCCGAAGCTCTCCGGCGCATCGGTGTTCGGGCTTACGTTCCCGCGCGGCACCATTAGAGATTACTTTTTCCTGGCCAGACCTGAGCATAGAGAACGAGTCTCTTGTGCGATTGATAGTATTTTGAGCAGCCCTTGGCAAAAATATTTTTCTAAACTTGATATGGTCGCTTCGTAAGCGGGCTACCCCACGCAGTCATGAGTCGCTTGACTTGTACGGTAATCTCGGCAACCGGATAAACCATGCGCTAACTCTCGGCCAGCACGCTTCTAACCGTATCGGGGGCTTTTTCGATGAGCCTCAAATACGCCCTCGCAGCCGGATCGGGTTGCCTCTTGCCCTGCTCCCAATTTCGCACGGCGTAGAGAGATAAACCAAAGCGCGCTGAAAATATCGTCTGAGAAAGGCCAAAGCGAGTGCGAATGGCCTTAACATCCACACGTTCAGGAATATGCACGCGATAAGACTTTTCCGGCAACTCTCCACGGACAATAGCCACTGCTTCTTTCATGCTTTCAACAATTTGATGACCGCTCATTTCTTCACCCCTGTTCTGTGATATTCGTTTACAAGTATCGCGGTAAGTTCTTTTAATTCATTACGTTCTGCCTGTGTCAAATTGGCCTTCTCGTTTTTTGAGAAAACAGAAAGGGCAAACAGCGGGATATCAGTGGAATGAAAAAAATACACAACCCTAAATCCACCGCTTTTACCTTCCCCCTCACGCGCCCAACGGATTTTACGCACACCGCCAGTACCCCTGAGAATATCTCCGGCGGTTGGGTTATAGGCAAGGAAGGTGATCAAGTCCCCTCGATCTTCCTCGGTCAACATTTTCTTTACATCCCGCAAGAAAGACGGTGTCTCAACCACGGTTATTGGCAAAGGCAACATATGCATAGGCATAATTATAAGCCATTGGCTTACCATAATCAAGCACCAACAAAATACTAACGCATCCCCAAAACCCTATTACATGCCGGTAAATCTTGGGGGACAAAAATCGGACACTATTCGTTGAAAGCGCATGGATAAAGGTTTTCACGCCACCCAATGCCTATGCGACAGACACAACGGAGGAAATCAAGCTCTTACCCATCCCATAAGGAGATGAGGTAAATCATGCCGGCTGCCCCCAAGAGGATGAAAATGAGTATCCCCACGAAAACCCGGCGAAAAACCCGCACATAGCGGTGCGAGCTCGTTTTCCAGTGCTCGCTGAAATAGAACAAGCCATCCGCAAAGAACAAATTCAAGATCATAAAAACAAAATGAGTAAACAAAAAATCATCATTGCCGGAATCAAAAAGAGATAAAGCCAAAGAAGAAAAGTATGAAAATAACATATAAAAAATAAAACGAAGGAAAACCCCAAACAAAGATTGAAGCAGCGCTAAGGCCGCGAAAACCGCACCTTTGCGGTCTGAATTTTTATATCTGTAAACGCTATCCGGCGGCAGATACAGTACACAGGTGAGATAGAAACAGGGAAGAAAAAAGCTTATGTACATGAAAAAATCATCGCCTACAGAAAATTTCATATACACACCACGGACAAACAACACCAGTAAAAAAAGGCTCGCGAAGGGAACCAGCCGAATATACCGCATCCCCCGCCACGAACGAAGTATGTTAACCCTATTATCGATCATCATCATTCCTCACCGCTCGAGACCTGGGCACATCTTCTTTCAGCGAATCACAGGCGAAAAATGCGCCTGCGCCCACTTTTTGCACTTTGGGAGCATCGACGGTGGCAAGCAAACGGCACCCCTCAAAGGCCTCGGAGCCGATACTTTTGACATTGGGTAAATCAATAGTGTTCAACGCGGTAAGGTTGCGGAATGCATACGCGTCTACGGACACAATGGAGGGAGGAAGGTCTATCCGCGCCAGTTTGGTTAAATCCCCCTTCGGCAACCGGAACGCATACTCTACATTTTTACTGCTGTCAAAAGCACTGCGCGGAATGGTGTCCCCATAAAAGAGAGCGCGGGACAGGTCAAGATGCTCCAGATTCTTGAGCGTTGTGCGGATAAAACAAAGGTCATCGCCGAACACATCCGCGTTAAACTCGTGCAGGCGATAATCATTATTGGAATAAACGGTCATTTTTGTGATGTCTGGGGAGGCAAAGGGAACATCTCCCGGCAGAGCATTTGCCACAGCCGCGCGGACGCTGCTTCCCATCCCCTCTCTTTTTTCGCCTCGGCTCTCGACGATGACCGTCACGCTTTCGTCCGTCCTCGGAAGGGCATCCAGGATGCGCTGTGCCCTCGCAGCGTCCCAATACGGTTGCAAACGCAGCTCTCTATCTGAGGAGATTAAAACCCATCCCTCCAAAGAGTAGAGCAAACCGCCCCCATTCACGAGCAGCAAGGTGTCAGAACTCCGGAAGTAGTCCCCTTTTATGCTGCCATACAAAGCAGACTGGCTCGCTTGCGCTTCCAATCTTTCCCCCAGCTCCTTCTTGTTTTTAGCATCATCATAGGTACCCCAGTCGGAAAAGCCAAGAAAAAAGCTCTTGTTAGGATCCGCTAAATCGGCGGAAAACAAGATGACCCCTTTATCCATTGATCTATCCAAATATCTATCGACAACATCTCTTTGAAAAGATCCCACATGAAATTCCCCCAGGGGAATCTGGGTTTTATCCGTCCAAGCCATAAGAACGGCGCTTTTCACGGTTCGCAACCGATTGACGGATCTTGTTGCCAAGCTTTTATCGTACACAATAAAAGAAGAGAGGAACATCATGCCGACGGCCCTCCAAAAGATAAAACTCAGCGTCCACACGAAAACCCGGCGGGAACCCCTCACAAAACGATGAGGGCTCTTTTTCCAGCGCTCGCTGAAATAGAAAAGAATGTCCGCACAAAACAAAGAAAGCAAAGCCCATACGGGAAGAAGATACACACTAAAACGCCCGTCAAAATCGGGGGATTGCGCAATAAAATACTCAACAATATAAAACAAGATCGAAGTGATGTATAAAAATAACATCAAAAAAACAAGGCGAAGAAACAATCCCAGTAAAGAGTTAAGCAGCGCGGAGAGTGCGGAAATTGCGCCTTTGCGGTCTGAATCTTTATATCTGCAAACGCTATCCGGTAGTAAAAACAGTGCGCAGGTGATAAAGGAATAGAGAATACCAGAATCGATCATTGTCATAAAAATATCATTGTCTCCAGAAAGTTTTATATACACGACATGGACAAACACCACAAACAAAAAAAGGCTCGCGAAGGGAACCAGCCGAATATACCGCATCCCCCGCCACGAACGAAGTGTGTTAACCCTATTATCGATCATCATCATTCCTCACCGCCCGATACTTTTGCTTACTGCTGTTGGGTTTGTCCGGAATCGTCCTTTCTATCCATCCAAGAGCCAGCGGGGTCATGAGCTGCTCGACTTGTACGGTGACTTGTACGCGTACTTGTTCGGTCACGGGGCACACCTCCAAAGGAGCTTATACTAGCGCATCGCGCAGTTCCTGCGGGATAAAGCTCCTGAAGGCAAGCTCCCTTCCGTCGCGCGGGTGGTTGAAGGAGAGCTTCCACGCGTGCAGGAAGACGCGCGGCGGGTCGAAGGGGGATTTTCGGCTTGGGGCGTAGAGGACATCCCCCACAAGAGGGCAGCCAATCGCCCGCAAGTGCACCCGAATCTGGTGCGTTCGCCCTGTGTACAGTTTGCACTCAACCAAAGATTTTCCGTCGCGGCTCCACAGCACGCGGTACCCCGTTTTGGATTCTCGTCCGTCCTCGGTAATCGCCATGCGCAAGCGGTTGTCATAGTCACGGCCGACGGGGAGATCGATCATCCCCTCTTGTTTTTTGGGTTTTCCCCAACAAAGGGCCAGATACGTTTTATCCACCCGCCGCGCCTTAAAATCGCGGAACAATCCCTCCTGAGCCAATCCGTTGCGAGCGATGACCATCAGCCCGGAGGTGGTCGCGTCCAGCCGATGGACGATGCCGGGGCGCTGCACACCGTTGAGGCTGCCGATATCGGGAAAGCGAAAGAGCAATCCGTGCACCAATGTCCCCCTCCAGTGCCCCGGTGCGGGGTGCACCACCAACCCCGCCGGTTTATCCACGACGATGATATCCTCATCATCATAGACAACGCCAAACGGGATATCCTCCGGCTCCAACTCCAACTTCTCCGGCGGAGGCACGACAATCTGCAATTGGTCTCCCGTAAATACTTTTAGAGAGGGCTTGACTCGGCGAGGGGGAGAAAACGCCACATTCCCCTGCCGGATGAGTTTTTGAGCAAAGTTTCGGCTGATTCCCAGCTCGCGCGAGACAACGTAATCAAGACGATGATCGGACATTTCCTCACGAATGAGGAGAGGGTGTGTTTCGGAGAAAGCGGGATCGATGGAGAGCGGTTCCCCCTCTCCATCGATCCCGCAGTTCAAATCAACGCTCTGAGGCAAGGGCTTCCTTACAGCGGTTACAAACCTCTTGCTGTGCCACCTCGGCACGGTGTTTCCAGCAGCGCGGGCACTTCGGATCTGCATTGCGGCTGACTGCAACGTGAATCCCCGTGGCCTCATCCTCGTGACAAATGTCCGCAGCAGGAAGCGCGTCCACTACTTTAAAGGAGGAGACGATGGAGACCGTTTCCCAAAGTTTATCGTCCAATTTACCCTTCAGCCCCGAAGCATCGGAGGGGCGCATCCAGACGGAAGCGTCCAGAGAGTGCCCGATGATATTTTGGGAACGAGCGATTTCAAGGGCGCGGCTGACCGCTCCGCGAGCCTCCAAGACGGAATCCCAGAGGGGCTCCGCGGAGATATCGAAGCCCTCAAGCGAGGCCTCGGGCCACTGCGCCATGACGGCGTTGGAGGGAAGGGTGGGGTCCATTTTGCGCATCTCCTGCCAAATTTCATCCGCGGTGAAGCAGAGAATCGGGGCGATGAGCGTCGTGATGCCCTTCAGCACCTCCCACATAACGGAGCGTATTCCCTTACGCGTCAGGGAATCCTCGGGGTCGGCATACAGCTGATCCTTGGATACATCGATGTAGAAAGAGCTCATCTCGTTGTCGCAGAATTGATGCACGCGAGACATGGGAAGATGGAATTCGTAATCATCCAGCTCCTCCGTGTTGCGCTCCACCACACGGGCCAGCTTGATCAGGATGTACTGATCCATTGAGGAGAGCTGTTCTTTGGGCAACAGATCGCGGGCGGGGTTAAACCCGTTCAAGTTGGCCAGCAAAAAGCGCGCCGTGTTGCGAATGCGCCGATAGGATTCCGCCACGTTGGCGAGGATCGTCTGAGAAATACGGATGTCACCGCGGTAGTCCGTGGAGGCAACCCAAAGGCGCAGAACATCCGCGCCGTACTTTCCCACTATTTCCTGCGGTAAAATCGCGTTTCCAAGGGATTTGGACATTTTCTTCCCCTCGCCGTCGACGATGAATCCGTGCGTCAACACTTCTTTATACGGAGCCGTTCCCTTGGTTGCGACGGAACTGAGCAGAGAGGATTGGAACCAGCCTCGATGCTGGTCGCTCCCCTCCAAATACATATCCGCCGGCCATCGCAGCTCCGGCCATTCGCTATGATTTTCAAGCACGGCACGGTGGCTGGAACCGGAGTCAAACCAGACGTCCATGATATCTTTTTCTTTGCGGATCGCTCGGCTGCTGCACTTCGGACAGCAGGCAAGATCCCCCAGAAGCTGCTCCGGGGTGGACGACCACCAGGTGTTGCTCCCCTCTTCCTTCACTTTCTGAGAAACGGCGCGGATGCGATCGGGCGTCAGGATAATCTCGCCGCACTCCTCGCAGTAAAAGGCGGGGATAGGAACGCCCCAAATTCTCTGGCGGCTGATGCACCAATCGGAACGATCTCGAACCATGTTGCGGATGCGGTCCTTACCCCAAGAGGGAACCCATCGAACCTCGTCAATGGAGGCCAATGCCTTTTCTTTAAATGCGGAGACGGAGACAAACCACTGATCCGTCGCGCGGAAAATAACGGGTTTCTTGCAGCGCCAGCAGTGAGGGTAGGAGTGCGTAATGCGCACCCGGCCCAACAAACGCCCGGATTCGGCAAGGGTCTTAAAGATTAATTTAGCGCCATCCTCCAGGGAGAGCCCTCCCACAAGCTTGGTGTCAGGAAGAAAGATTCCCTTGGCATCAACGGGGTTATAAATCTCCAGCCCGTAGCGAATGCCGGTCTCAAAGTCCTCAACGCCGTGCCCGGGAGCCGTATGCACACACCCCGTGCCGGATTCCAGCGTCACATAATCGCCAAGGGCGAACAGAATTTCTCGATCCTCATAGAAGGGATGAGCCGCTTTCATGCGCTCCAAGAGCTTTCCCTTACAGCCGAGAAGTTCTCGCCCCAAGGAGAGACCCGTTACCTTTTCGACCTCGGCCTTCATCGCCTTGGCGATCAGGTATACTTTGTTATCGCTCGCCTCGAAGAAGGCGTAATCGTAGTCCGCATGAACCGTCACCGCAAGGCTGGCGGGCAAAGTCCACGGCGTCGTCGTCCAGATGATGACGGAGACATCGCGTCCTGCCAATTCCGGGAATTTCTCGGCGGCTTCTTTAAAGGGATAAGCCACATAGATGGAGGGGGAGGTTTCATCCTCGTACTCAATTTCAGCGGCGGCAAGAGCCGTCTGGCAGTCGATGCACCAGAAGATCGCCTTGCGCCCCTTGTAGACGTACCCATTCTCCACCATCTCCGCAAATAGGCGCAGCTGCTCCGCCTCGTAAGAAGCCTCCAATGTGATGTAGGGGTGATCCCAAGCGCCCATAACGCCCAGCCGCTTGAATTCCTCCGTCTGAACGCCGATAAAATGGCGCGCATAGGATTCGCACCGTTTGCGCAGCTCCACGGGATCGATGGACTCCATCGCCAATCCGGCCTCTTTTAATACCTTGTGCTCTATGGGCATCCCGTGCGTGTCAAAACCGGGGACATAGGGTGCTCGGTACCCGCGCAGCCACTTGTAGCGCGTGATAAAATCCTTGAGAATTTTATTTAAAGCCGTTCCTATGTGGATATTCGCGTTTGCATAAGGGGGGCCGTCGTGCAGAATAAAAAGCGGTTTATCGGATCGATCCGCCATTAAACGCTCGTAGACACCCGACTCATCCCAGGCCTGTAAAAAAGAAGGCTCCCTCTGCGCGAGATTTGCCCGCATGGGGAAATCCGTCTGCGGAAGAAAAAGAGTGCTCTTATAATCTGTAGATGATGGTGATTGTTCCTTGCCCATCGGTAAAACCTCCTCAACTGGATACTTCCTATTCAGCATTTATCGTCTTCATCCAACACTTTGAGTGTATCGAAAAATAAATCTGATATTATTCAGAAACATTGATTATACAGCAAAAAAACACCGACAGACAAGGTTACTCCGCCGAACTGTTTACAATACAGGCAAAGAGAGGGGAATAGCGTATTTTTGCGTTCCTCTCCGCCGGGGGATATCGTGATAGAATGAGGCTCACGCATTGTGCCCTTAAAATTAAGAAGTACTACCATGGAGGAAACCAAGAAATAATGACTATAAACGAAAAAAAAATCCCCGCTGCTCTCTTTCTGCTCTTTGCTTGCCTCTATTTTTTTCTATTGGGACATCATGGATTGATGGAACCTGACGAGGGGCGTTACTCTGAAATTCCGAGAGAAATGATTGTAACCGGCGATTGGGTGACCCCTCGTCAAAACGGAGTGCTTTACTTTGAAAAACCGGTGCTGCACTACTGGTTGACCGCGGCGGCCTTTAAAGCTTTTGGGCAAAATGAGTTTGCCTCCCGCTTCTGGCCTGCGCTGTTGGGGCTCTTGACCTTACCCCTCGTTTTTTATATGGGGAAAAATATTTACGGACACGCGCGTGCGGGGCTTTTAAGCGGCTGTGTTTTGGGAACGACCCTTTTGCACTTTGCCCTCTCGCACATTAATTTGACGGATATGACGCTCTCCTTTTTCATCACGCTCTCTTTAATGGGGCTCTGGCTGTCCCAAAAGAATCGACGCTGGTTGCTGTTGTTCTATGCGGCTATGGCGCTTGCTTTATTGACCAAGGGGCTCGTCGGCATTGTGCTCCCCTGCGGGATCGCCTTTTGGTACATCCTCCTCACGCGTCAATGGAAACTCATCCGCGACTATTTCTACATCCCGGGGATTTTATTGTTTTTTGCGATTTCCGTCCCCTGGTTTTGGATCGTCTGCCAACGCAATCCTGATTTCTTCCACTTTTTCTTCATTCAGGAACATTTTTTGCGCTACACCACACGCATCCACGACCGCTACGAACCGATGTGGTTTTTCCTGCCGATCCTTCTTGCCGCATTGATTCCCTGGACGGGCTGGCTTCCGGCAACATACCGCTCCGCGCGTGCGCACTGGAAGGAGCAAAAAAAAGCCACCGTCTTTTTGCTCTGCTGGAGCTTTGTTATCCTGTTTTTTTATTCGTTATCAAGCTCCAAGCTCATCCCCTATATTCTCCCCTGTCTGCCGCCGCTGGCTTTGTTGATCGGAGGAGCGATCCATACGGCACTTGAGGAGGGGAACAAGGGGCTACTGCGGTATGGCTTTATCGGGAACGCCTTTTTATGCGTCCCGCTGGCGCTGGCCTTCTTCATCTATCCCTTTATGCAGCATCGCATTCCTCAAGAGGCGATCGTCCCCATCGGCATTGCCCTCGCTCTCTGCCTGCTGGGAGGAGCACTCCTGCCCCTCTTTTTCCTGCGCAAAAACCGGCCGATGCACGCCGTGAGGGTGCAGGTAACCGCGGCCTTTCTGTTCTGCCTCTGTGCCGTTCCCCTCTTTGGCATCATCGCCGAGGATCGATCCGCCAAGGGGTTGGCTGCGTTCGTTGAAAAACGGCTCTATCCCGGGGATCTTTTGGCGCAGTACGCCACCTTTGATCAGGGATTGCCCTTTTATCTGAAGCGAAGAATGGCTCTTGTGGATTACAAGGGAGAATTGGCTTTCGGTGCGCAATTCCCTACGGCAAAGGACTGGTTTTTTACACGGGAGGAATTTGAGAAATACCGCAAAAAAAGAGGCGTGCTTCTCGTCATGAAAAAACGAGACCTAGATGAGTTCTTCAGCAATGGAGTTCCTGAGGGTATAATTACAGAATTCTATCGCAATTACGCTCTTATCTCATACCCTTTGGAGGTGGCCCCATAAATCGCATGAATACCATTCCTTCTACAGAAAAAGCAACGGAAATATCGAAGGTGAGCGTGATCATCCCCGTCTATAACGAGGAGGAATCCCTGCCGCATCTTTTTGAGGCCATTACTCCCGTGATGGAGGGGCTCGGCCGCGATTGGGAAATTCTGTTTATCAACGACGGGAGCAAGGACCGCTCTTTTGCCCTGCTCCGCGCCTTTTGCAACCAACACCCGGGCCATGCACGCATGATTGACTTCAACGGAAACTTCGGGCAGCATATGGCGATCATGGCGGGCTTTGAGCACGCCTTGGGGGAGATCATCATTACGATTGATGCGGATTTACAGACCCCTGCCACCGAGATCCCCCGTTTGGTCGCCGAAATAGACAGCGGACACGACGTCGTGGGGACGTACCGTCAGGGGCGGCAGGATCCTTTTTTCAGAAAGTTCGCCTCCCGCATCGTCAACCGCGTCACCAATAAAATAAGCGGGTTAAAATTGCGCGATTACGGCTGCATGCTCCGCGCCTATCGGCGGGATATCATCGAAATCATCAACGAAAGCCAGGAGAGCACGACTTTTATCCCCGCGCTTGCCAGCCGCTTTGCGAGCAACCCCGTCGAAATCCCCATTTCCCACTGCGAGCGGGAACATGGGCAGTCCAAATACGGCCTGTTCCAACTCATCCGACTGAACTTTGACCTGATGACGGGCTTTTCCGTGGTACCGCTTCAAGTGGTCACCTTCATCGGGATGTGCCTTTCTGCGGGCAGTGTCTTATTCTTTCTCTTTCTGCTGGGTCGGCGGCTGTTCATCGGCCCGGAGGCGGAGGGGCTCTTTACGCTCATGGCCATTCAATTTCTC
>JAGPAO010000192.1 GCA_018063805.1 Synergistaceae bacterium
TTCCAGTTTGGAGAGGATACTTTCGGCGCGAAGGCCCGGCCCTTTTTTGTTGCGGTAGCGTTCAAAATAACGGTTGGCATTGGAGGGTACGTCCTTCAGAAGATCCAGTGCCATAACGCGCTCCACCTCCCCCGATTCCGTCCATTCAGAGAGCGTAACCTCCGAGGCCCCCTTGGGGATCTGCCAGCTGTTGGAGAGCAGCAGCGTCCCTAAAATGCGCGGGAGTTCCGGATCGGAGGCGCTTTCATCCAGCAGATAACGCGCTTCCTTGAGTTTGTTCTCCACATTGCGGAGCCGCCCCTTTAAAAGATCCGTTAATTTCTTGCGCCGTTTGTTCAGCTCCCGATTTAAGAGGGGGAGCAGGCACGTTCCCTTGGATGCGATCAAGGACGATTGGGTTGCGATTTTCTCGGCTTGCGGAAGAAGCGTGGGGAAGAGCGTGATGTATTTGCCGATGCTCTGATAAACCCACGGAGACGATGGGCTAAGCGTTAAAAAAGCCGCGAGCTCCTCTGCATAGGGGAATGGTGCGTTCTCCTCTGTGTTTTGGGCAAGGTGGGAGAGCAACGGCGTTCCGATTCCGCGGATAGAGCGCAACTTTGACGCCTCGGGCTGTGCTAAAAACGCCTCAAGGGAGAGCCCCTCAAAAGGGGGAGGGGGTGTGTACCCCAATCCCGGAAAGACGCTGCGGTAGCGGTTTGTCTCCGGATAAATATGTTTGGCGACCTCGATAATTTTTTCCTCTTCGTCTAAAAGGATGAGGTTGCTGTAGCGCCCCGACGGTTCAAAGATAAGATGCCTTGGACGGGCAAAACCCGCTCCGAGCGCTTTGCTGAAATCGAGAGACAACACGCGGTCTTCGTCGATCTGCTGTGCTGCAATCAGCTCTGCCCCCATCAAATGGGCTTTTACCGCAGAGAAAAGTGGCGGTTTGCTCTTGGCCATGGATAAAAGGGCTTGCCATTGCGCTTCATCCGCAAGGCAACAACCGTAGCTCTCGCTGTCCCAGGAGAAGAAGAGGTCCCCCGTTCTTCCTCCGAAGGAGAGCGCAATCCACTGGTCTGCCCCCTCCACACGGCGGACGCGCCGCCCTATAAAGTTTGTATTAAGTTCGTTGCTCCAAGCTCGGACAAGCTCTGCCCCAAGGGACATTTAACGATCACACATCCAATGGGTTTTCCGCTGCCTGTGCATCCAAGGAACGACGGATAAAAAGCCTCGCCTCGGTCAAGTTGAGCACCTGCGGGGTTCCGTCGTCCTTATTGACGGCTACTTTGGGCTGCAATAGGTTGCCCTCGGTGGAGGCGACCACTGTTCCGAACAGGCCGTTTGAGAGCTCCACCATCGTTCCGGGGGGATAAATGCCCGTGCCGGAAAGAAAGACTTTGCATATTTGCGGGTCAAAGAGCGTTTCATTAGAGCTGATGATGACGCTGGATGACGCTTTCGTTGAGACGGCACCTTTGTGGACTCGGCGCGTTGTCATGGCGTCAAAAGTATCAGTGACGGCTAAAAGACGCGCGATGAAGGGGATTTCTTCTCCCTCCAGTTTTTGCGGATATCCCGATCCGTCATACCGTTCATGGTGGCTTCGGATGCCGTTTAGGATATCTGCGTCCGTGATGCCCGCTCGTTCGCCGATATGGGCGCTTTCAAGCGCGTGACCGCGCATGACGCCAAGCTCTTCACTCGTCAATTTTCCCTTTTTTTCCGTTATTTCTTTTGGCAGAACAGCGTTTCCAATATCAAAGAGCAGACCCGCCAAAATGGCTTTGTCAATCATGTTGTCCTCAGTCTGACCGGTTTGCGCCATACGTTTTACGATATAACCGCACAGAAGCGCGACGTTAAGCATGTGAGCCTCGGCGTAGTAGCCCTCTTGAGCTGAAACAAGGGAAAGCGCGATCTGAGATGTCTCTCTGATCTCGTGCGAGAGCTCTTGCCCGATAGCCTCCAACTCTGCTTTGGGGATTACAAAGCCGGGGTCGCTCTCTAAACTTAAAAATATTTTTTTCAGCAGCCCCAACGCTTTTTCGTTCACTTCCGGATTGACTATTTTTATAGAAGGGTCCAGTACGCTCAGCTGATCCAATAAATTTTCCAGCGTAAGATCCTGTGTGATCGTGGCCTCTATTTTTTGTATTCCCATATCATTGAAAACATTGATAATATCGCCGGGTTTCTCGTACGATTCGATCAGTTGTTTGATGGGAACATGGGCGGGTACGAGAACGGTTGAATCGGACTCCGAAAGCAGATCGTTCGTGAGGCACGCACTGGGGTATTTGAGAATATCCTTAACGGGTATAACCACTCGATGACCGGAACCTATTTTCATTGTTTCCTTCCCCCTACTCTCTCTATCCTGCGCTGGATTGTAAAAATATAATGATCATCGCCGGGTTTCCTGTGCGAGAATTCTTCATCATTCGGATGATTGTCCGAGTCAAAAAAAGCAATCCCATAGAAAGGCATTCCTTTTTCAAGCGTTCATGCAAATATTTATTGTATATTTTACCACATGGACCTATGCGCAACGACTCGGGATTTTTTTATCCTAACCGATCAAAACAAACGCACCTTGCATAGTACGATCTCTTTAGTTATAATCGGCGGTATAAGAAAACAATATACAGTCTCCGAGCCCCTTCGCCTAATGGTTTAGCCTATGGTGGTTGGGCCGTTCGGGTGCAGCGGGAAACGGCTGTGCCTCCCTCATGGAAAGGAGATAGGCAGAGTGTTCTGTGCCGTCTTCCTGTGTGGGGACGGCTTTTTGTATTAAGGGGTGAATGCAAATGCGATGGTCTAGCAGTGTGTCTGTGTGTTGTCTTTTTGTTTTTTCGTTGTTTTTTTTAGGTGCGGCTACTCTTCCGGGAGAGGCTGCCGCTAAGGGAGTCGTTCGTCTTTATCAGATTCACGACAGCGAGAGTTCTCCGTTACTTTTATTGTTGGATCAAGCGTTTTCGTCGAGCACGGATGTTTATATTGATTGGTATGACGCAACGTCTCTTGAAAAATCGGTTCTGTTTCAGCGCGTGGGGGAGGGAGAAGCCGATGCCCTTTTAACAAATGATGCGTCCCTCGTGGATGAATTGGAGAAAAAAGAGTGGGTGCGTTCCGTCCAAACAGTTATGAGCAATCAGCTGTTTTTGGCGGGGCCGGAAGCGGATCCGGCGGGCGCGTCGGGGCTTCCTTTGAAAGAGGCTTTTCGCCGGATTGCCGATACAAATTCCCTGTTTATAAGCCCGTTACGCGGCGGATGGTTTACCGTTGTGGAAGTCGGTTTATGGAGGGCGGCGGGGGTGACGGATCCCGAGATATTAAAAGGGTATATCTCCTCCGGGCGTAATCGCTTAGCGGCGATGATTCAGGCCGGGGAGGAGGGGGGGTATATCTTAACGGATCCCTCTACTTTTGCGGTTTATGAAGCGTCTTCAAGAGGGCAACCCTCTTCGTTGAAATCAATCTCCTCCCGAATCGACGGGCCGGATAACCGCTATT
>JAGPAO010000063.1 GCA_018063805.1 Synergistaceae bacterium
AAGAACGCCAGGTTCTCCATGTTGGTGAGGTCCAGAGGATCTTGCATCACGGTGATTTTGCATCCACCCATAGGCACATGCCCCGCTACGTTTTTAAACGACATCCCGCGCCCCAAATTCATGCCGTCTATAATCATGTCGATCTCGTCCTCTTCTCGGACATGCCGCCTGATGCCGCCCATAACCAGGGATTGCCTGCGGTTCTCAAGACCAAGTTTGGTGCTGTGGATATTGTTGAGAAAGCGAATATCCTCTTTTTCCCAGTAGTAGAAGTCCTCAAGGCAATGGCGGGCACCGCGCATGAGTTCCATTATTTTTTCAAGATATGCACTGATACCGTGTTTCGCAAAAAGAGCGCGGCATTGCTCATCGTTGTAATAGACTGCCTTATCCGTTAGCAGTGTCCAGACATCAAACGTTTTGTTGAAATCGCTCCACTTTTGGTTGGGTTCCCATTCTTTGGCTCCGTAGAGGGCAAAACTGCCGTTCCTCCAGTTGTGATGAATCTGAAAATGCGTTATTTTCTCCTCTTTCATCAGATCAAAAACACTTTCTCTCACATCAAAAACCTCCCAAAATTTTTTGATTTCTGTACCCAACAACATTCCAGATCGTAGCATATTACATGTAATATGTATATATATTTTTTCCCCTGCATTCCACCCTCGCACCGGTCATTTCATCTACGCGGATTACGTGGAAAAAGAGAGACATTCCCTTTATAATGACACCTTAATCCATTCACTGCGAAGGAGTGAAACTCTTGAAAGTAATCATCTGTAAAAACTATGACGATATGAGCCGCCGCGCCGCATCCCTATTATTGGCACAGCTTGTCCACAAGCCCAACTCTATTTTGGGGCTAGCCACAGGAAGCACACCGCTGGGGCTCTATAAAGAATTAATTGAGGCCTATTCGCGAGGGGAAGCCGATTTTTCAAACGTAACCAGCTTTAATCTGGATGAGTACTTGGGAATCCCGAACACAGACCCCAACAGCTACTTCTCCTTCATGCAAGAAAACCTTTTCCGCCACATCAACCTACTTAAAGAAAACACACACCTTCCCAACGGCATGGCCGCCAATGCACAGGAGGAATGCAAAAATTATGATCTCCTGATCGAAAAAGCAGGAGGCGTTGACCTCCAGATTTTGGGCATCGGACACGACGGGCATATCGGCTTTAATGAGCCAGGGGAGGCCTTTCCGGAGGGAACGCACGTAGAAACCCTTACGGAGGAGACTCGCGCAGCCAACGCTCGTTTCTTCGGCAGCCTGGACCACGTCCCCACTCAAGCCGTTACCATGGGAATCGGAACCATCATGAAGGCACATCGCATCATCCTGATGGCAAGCGGAAAAGACAAAGCCTCCATCATCGCACAGATGGTGCGGGGGCCCATTACCCCCCGCGTCCCCGCATCTATTTTGCGCTTTCACCAAAACACAGTTGTGTATCTGGACGAATTGGCTGCAGGGGAAATATAGAAAAACGAAGACAGAATCCCCCGACGAAAGTCGGGGGATTCTGAGTTTCACAACGATAAGAGCCCTGTTTTTGTTTTTTTTAAAAAAACCGCTCCCGTGTTGCAGCCGCCGATTCCCTTTGCGTTCACCCATTTCATGGCACAAGATACTGCACCGTCACTATGCTATAATTTATTGTAATATAGTATCTATTTACGGGGAGGGAATTTGTTGAAAGAGTTTCAATCTCATGAGGATTTTGACGACCGGATGCTTACGAAAGCGCAGGAGCTGGAGTTTGAAAAACTCTTATGCTCGGATGCCCTCCCTCATAATATAGATCGCAGGCGCGATCGTTATTTTAAGTTTTTGATGTGTGCGCCGGAGCGAAAATCTATTTTACTTGATTTTATCAATACCACGCTGCAGCTGATGAAATACATGCCTTTGGTCAGTATTGAACTGACGGACAGAGAGCTCGATACCGATTTTCGGGACGGGAAAACGCTGAGGCTGGATATCCTCGGCACCGCAGAGGATGGGCGTATGGTCAATATTGAGTTGCAGCGACGCTCCGGGGGAGAGTTTATCAAGCGCGCGCTCTACAATAGCAGTACGCTGATTCATCGGCAGTTGAATGAAGGTAGTTTTTATAACACGCTCCGCCAAACTATTTTCGTGGGGTTGCTGGATTTCAGTCTCTTTACGGACTCTGCCAAATGGTATTGGGATTTTACGCTGCAAAACAGCGAGACGCACCGAATATTAACAGATGATCTGCTGATTCTTTTCATCGAAATGAAGAAACTCGACTCTAAACTTGATGAGCTTCGCAGACAAGCGAAGGAGAACAGGCTTGATACCCGAGAGCTTTCCTCTCGGCTCGCTCTGTGGGGAGGATATATCAGTAATAAAGGGGTGGATGTCGTGGCACAACTTACAAAAGCGGATCCTGTTTTTAAAGAAGTCCTGAAGGCGGAAGAAGATTATTGGGGGGATAAGCGCAATCGCTTTATCCAGTATCTGGAGGAAAAAGCCGAGCGCGACGCTATTTCCGATCTCGCCTGGGCGACACAACAGGGCATTGAACAGGGCATCCAACAAGGCATTGAACAGGGCATAGCAAGGGGATTAGCGGAGAGCAAACGGGAAACCGCCAAAAACCTATTAAACATGGGACTGGATGTTGAAAAAATAGCCCTTGCGACGGGGCTATCCGTTGAAGAGGTCACGTCTCTTCGAGGGATAGCATAAATAAAATAATAGCGCCTCAATAACGGGGGGGGTGGGGGGGCGTTTTGCTGCAACCCGGAAAACAACCCAAGGTCAAAACCACTCCCCCCGCCCCCTTACGGGGGCACCCCCCTCAAAGAGGGGGGGGCGCGCAAGCGCCGGGGGGAGAGTTTTAGTCCTTCTGTTTTAGTTCTTTTTTTACTTCTTCTTCCTCATTCCCGCTTTATTCAACCCAAGCACTACGATTCCCATGGCGAGCAGTACCGCAGTTCCCGCTCCTGCGTTGCAGCCGCTTGAGCCGGAGCCCTGCGCTTCACCGTCGGTACTGTCAGTTACGACAAGCGTTACTTTCCCCACTCGCGTTTCGCCGTTGTACAGATAGATGGTATGCGTTCCGTCCTCCAATTTAGACAGGAAGGTTTGAAGGAGCGTTAAGTTGCGCGATTCGCAGCCGTAGTCCCCTGCCGCAAGCAAAAGGCTCGTGCCGCCGGGCGTTTCGTCGATGATGCTTAAGTTGCCCGCGTTGGCGGCGGTCAGCGCCGCTCCGCTGAGGAGAAATTTCAAGTCCGCAGGAGCCAAACCGTCGAAGAGTGCCTGCGGCGGGATTACGTTGGGCGTGACGACGCCGCCCCCTCCACTGGGCATATTGTTAATCACCTCAAAGGCCGCAAAACTGTCCACGACTCGTGCCGTTACTCCGTAAGCCTCATAATAGCTCACCGCATCCGTGTTCAGGTTATACGAGAGCGTCACCGTTGCTCCGGCGGTGACGCCCGTGGCAAACGTCAGTTTCAGCAGTTTGGGGTTTGCATCGTCGCTCGTGACGCTTACGGGGCTTTCCCCCGTGCTGAGTTTGAAGTCCCCCGGTGCGGGCCAGCGCTTCACGGCGGGCAATATATCCACGTCCCACGACACGATCATGTTTTTGCCGTTGATCACAGCGCCGTCCGGTGTTTTAGTCACAGAAACAAATTCCGTCGTCCAGCCACTGGGCGCTCCGTTCGGGATTTCTGAGGGCAGGACTAAAAGATACGGATTTTCCGCCGAGCCGGCTTCGCCGGCGGGGTTTGAACCCAGGTCAAAGTCGTTAGAAGCGGATTTAAAGATTATTAATTCCTGATTTAAAAAGCAAGCCGGACGGGCGGCAACGGCTGAATTATGGACATTGCCGTGGCTCAGGTCGCCAGCACCGAACACGCCCCACGCTTTGAAGGTGTAGCCAGCAACGGGCGAGCGCGTCCAGTAGTACCAGCCAGGATTAGCTGCATCGTAGGTGAACGACGCGTCCTTGAAGTGCGCTTTGCGCGCGTTCGTGTAGGTTCCCACTCCGGCTCCTTTGTCGTTCTGATAATCGTTATCCCCAAACCACGATTTTAGATCGCTGTTTTCGTAGGACCATATTGCCCAATCACTCCAATTAAATCCGCCTACCGTATTATCTACCGAACCGGACGGCAGCGTCGCTTTCGTTCCCTGTATCCCATCCGGTGAAGGACTCATCATCGCGCCCTTTTCCAAAAGGCTAAATGACTCAAGAAATCCTCCCGCGTTTTCATTGTTTACCCACAGTTACACGTCAGAACCACTCCACGTATTGTCAGTTCCTGTTGATTCGTACGCCATCGCGTCCACTAAGTAGTGCGTCAGCAGGATTGCCCTCTTCTGGCTACCCGGCGCCGCGTCCGCGCTCATCACGCGCCAGATCACAGGCGTCGGATTCGACTCCTGACTACGATTCGTACCAGTGTTATCAAGTGACGCGTGGCGGTACTTCCCAAACACCACGTAGTCCTCGTTCGCTATCCCATGCAGTATCTGTCCGCCTGCGTTCACGCGCGGTACTAACTGCACAGTAGCTTCCGATGTTCCCGTCAGACTCACACCAATCAGTAACAATACCAGGAATAACGTATAAAGCACTCCGCTCTTTTTTTGCTTTTTCATGGCAGGACCTCCTTTGATTTTTTGGTCTTTTGCTTTTCTTAAACCTTTAACCGCATTATAAAGCGTTGATTCTTTTGTGTCTGTAGGCCAAGTGGCCATTTTTTTGGCTGTTTTTTAACGTTTTGGCCTACATACAAATTCTCGCATTTTCTTTATAATACGGTTAATGCTGTCGGAATCGGTATTTTCCTCAAGGGAGGATTCAGCGATGAACAAGGGCCATTGCGCAGCGCCGGATACTTTTTATCCGCTGCAAAGCCTCACGGATAAGCTTACGAACATCCCTTTTCGCCCCCTCAGTGTCATGGAAGCTCCGTCGGGGTTTGGGAAGACCACCGCCGCAAGAGAGTATTTCCGCACCTTTACGGGACAAGAGTACAGACTGCACTGGCTGACGCTGGGCGAGGAAAACCGACTCTCGGAGTGGGAGGTTTTTTGCAGTGCGATAAGCAGAGTGAATAAAGCCGCCGGGGATGAGCTGGAAAAGCTATCGGTTTTGCATGACGATAAGGCCTTCTTTAAGATCCATAACATCCTGACAAACATGGGTTGCCCCGAAAAGACCTTCGTCGTGCTGGACAACCACCAGTTCGCGAGCGAGCGTCTCCCCTTAAAGTGCGTGGAGATCCTCTGCAACTCCCTGCCGGAAAACCTGCATTTTCTTGTCATCACCCAAAAAAACGCCCCGGCCATAAACCACATGGTAAGCAACGGTTCCGCCAATCACATTGGGGAGAAATACCTGACATTCACACCGCACGATATACAGGGGTATTTTGAGACGTCGGGCTTCCCCATCACGGATGCTCAGGCGGAAAGTATTTTCTCCGCAACAGGCGGATGGATAGCGGCCATTTATCTTACCCTCAAAAAACATGCGGAGGAGGGGGATTTTGACAACGCAGGGGACACCATGAAGCTGGTGGAGACCGCCATATGGAAGAAAATAGACATCGCGGAGCAGGCCTTTTTAATGAGGCTGTGTTTTTTTGACAGTTTCGATGTGGAGCTGGTGCGTTTTATGAACAGCCACTCCACAGTGGAGAGCGCGGCTCTCAATACGCTCAAAAACACGGGGTTTGTCTATTACGACGCCACGGCAAACCGCTACTTTGTCCACAGCATCCTGCACTGATATATCAAAAGCGTGTTTGCCCTGCAAAGCCGCGATTTCCAAACAGAGGTCTTGCGCATGACAGCCGCATGGCACGGGCAAGCCAAACAGAATTTCCTCGCCGTACGCTACTATGCCGAGATAGAGGACTACGAGAGCATTTTCAAACTAAAGCTGGCGTCTTCGGATTTTACCGCCAACGCATCGCCGGAGAACAAGGCCCTCTTGCTCCGACTGCTTGAAAAATGCCCGGAACTGATCCTGCTTAAATACCCTCGTGCCGTACCGGTGCTGGCCTTTGCCCTGTTCGTATATAATGAAACGTCCATCCTGCTGGAGCTTTGCGATAAGATACAAAATTTACTCTCAAAAGATAAGACCACGGGCAAGGAGATTAAAAACGTGCTTTCCGGAGAGCTTGCCTTTATCACTGCGTTTCTGGCGCACAACGATTTCGCGAAGATGTGCGAAGGGTACAGACACGCGCACAGCCTTATCGGCGGGGTGACGTCCGTCATCAACAAAAGCGGCCCCTGGACGTTCGGCTCGCCGTCCATTCTGTACATGTTTTACAGGCACCATGCCGAAACAGATACGGTCTGCATGGAGAAGAACCTGAAACACTATTTGCTGCTGACAAACGGACACGGCACAGGAGCCGATTGCACCATGCGGGCGGAGTTGCAGTTCAACATGGGCGACATAGAAGCCTCGGAGATAACCGCCCACAAGGCCGCATTTCAGGCGGACAGCGAAGGGCAGACCAGCATATACCTGTGCGCGGTATGCCTGCTGGCTCAGGTAGCGATTATCAAAGGGGACGGGGCTGCGCTCAACACCTACATCAAGCTCATTGAAGAGCGGGCGGACAGGGGGCAGGCAACCGTCTATTACACCACCCTCAGCCTCGCGCGCGGTTTTTTAGGGGCTGTTACGGAAAACGCCGAAATAATACCGGAGTGGCTGCAAAAAGGAGAGGTAGGGGGCAGAGTTCGCTTTATGACTGCGCCCTACGCCAACATCATCTACACCAAATCACTGTTGCTGGCAGGTGAGTACGCCAAACTCGCGGGCATCGGGGATATTTTGCTCCAAGAGGCAGCCCACTACCCCAACGCTCTTGCACAGATATATATAGCCATTCATCTCTCCATCGCCTATGAGGCCCTGACGGATCGCACCCGGGCGATAAGCACGTTGCAATGGGCCGCCCAAATAGCCCTTCCGAACAAAATATACATGCCCTTTGCACAAAACAATGCTTTGATCGGAAAAATCATGAAACAAATCCCCGATATCAGCAGCAGCGATGCAAAAAAGATCGATCAATTAGCCAAAAGATGGACAAACGGCGTTAACAAAATCAACGCGAGGAAGCAGACCCGCCTGACCCAAAGAGAGATGCAGGTAGCCCTGCTCGTTGCGGAGGGAGCACCGAATAAAGCGATTGCGGCTAAGCTTGGCATATCCCCCTCCACGGTAAAGAATTTGCTCGCCCGCATCTTTAAAAAATCCGGCCTCAGTTCAAGGTCTGCCCTTGGCAAGCACATCGACAAGCTGGATTAACACCCCCTGCGGTGCCGCATCCCCTCTTCTCCTGTATAATGATTAAAGGGGGGGGCGATTTAAATGAATGTTTCTTTCAATAACAGTTCTTTGAATAGCGGAGAGAATAAAAAACTCTTAAAACTGCCCGTTGGGATTCAGGATTTTGAGAAGCTCCGAGAGGGCGGCTATCTTTACGTTGATAAAACGCAGTATCTTGTCGATATTATTGATCGTGGGAGCGTGTTCTTCTTCTCACGTCCCCGGCGCTTTGGCAAGTCGCTCACTATTTCGACTTTTGATGCGCTGTTTTCCGGCAAAAAAGAACTGTTTAAAGGCTTGTACGCGGAGGAGTTTTTTGATAGGCCGGATTATAGAGTTTCCCCCGTGGTTCGGCTGGATATGAGCACGACGACGACGGATCAGGGCGTGGACGCTTTGCGGGCTTCTATGCTGTTGCAGGTTTTGAACAGTGCGCACCGCTACGGCATCGAGCTATCGGAGGTCGCGATGACTTCCCCCGGAACAGCGCTGGCAGAGCTTTTAAAGCTTCTCGCCCAAAAACACGGGCGCGTTGTCGTTCTTGTGGATGAGTACGACAAGCCTATCTTGGATACGCTGTTTGACCACGAGCGCGCGGAGCTCTTTCGCGCCGCATTGCGCGGTTTTTACACGCAGATAAAAGCAAGCGATGAATATACGCGCTTTGTCTTTATGACGGGAATCACCAAGTTCACTAAGACGGGCGTTTTTTCCGCGATGAATAACCTGTACGATCTATCCATGGATGACCGATATGCCGAGATGCTGGGGTATACGGAAAGTGAGTTATTAGAGCATTTCGGGGGGCATATAGAAAAGACGGCAATGAAATTAAATGTGCCGGAAGCGGAATTGACCGAACAGATCCGTTCCTATTACGACGGTTTTTCGTTTGACGGAGTGCATCGCGTTTATAATCCCTTCTCTACGCTGAGTTTTCTTCAAATGGGGCAGTTTGATAATTTTTGGTTTGAGAGCGGTTCCCCCTCGTTTCTGATCAACTACGTTAAAAATCATGATATCGAGGCTGAGGATTTCAGGGGAAAAGCAGAAGCCAAAGGTTTTACTGCTGTTACAGAGATAGAACTGGCCAAGCCATCCAGTTTTCTCTTTCAGGCCGGATATTTGACGGTACGGGAGAAGAAGGGCAATCTCCTTATTTTGGATTACCCCAATGAGGAGGTTCTCTCTTCCATGGCCTATCTGTTCCTGTACAGCAAGACAGACAGTACAAATGTGGGAGTCGCCGTGTCATATCTTGAACAATCCTTCAACGAGGACAAACCGCAGGAGCTTATCCCGTATTTCAACCAACTGCTGGCCGCTATCCCCTACGATATTTACGAGCGCGAGGAACGCAAGTATTCCGAGGCGCACAGCAGTATCATCATGAATAATTTGGCGGAATCGTTTTTTCACGCCATGCTCTTTACTTTGATTTGGGCGGCACGTCTGACGACCATAGCGGAAAACCACAGCTACCACGGACGAAGCGATATTGAGATTATAAAAAATAAACATCATTATATTGTGGAGCTGAAGATCGCCGACGATGACGCATCCTGCGAACAGGCAGCGGATGAGGCTATGGCGCAGATTAAGGCTAAGGGATACGCCGACCGCTTTGCGCCCGGCGAGGCCACGCTGATCGGCATTGCAGTGGATCGAGTGGCGCGGCTGGTGAAGGCGCACCGGGTGGAGAGGGTTTAAAAACCCCGCTCCAATCGGCGTCACCCGCGATTCGCTTTCGTCTATACGAAAAACCCGCATGCCCCTCATAAAAAACATAATTTTTTTAATAATTTCACGAATTCACAATGAAACAAATGGGTGATACCGATATTACCCCTTTCTTTCCACGGTTAATCACGAAATCACCCATATACTTTAATAACGGACAGGTGTATAATCATCTCGCAAACAAGGCCATCTGAAAAAGGGGGACTTCATTTGGAACCGTTTAAAATCCCGCACATGCATCAGGAAACATCCGACACCCTTGATCGGCTAAATCCCCAAGTATTGCTCAATACCCACAAATGGCCGCAGGTGGTCGCCGTTGTCGGCGCTCTGGGTTCGGGTAAAACAGAGTGGATTCTCAGCTTGGCGGCCGCTCTTTCACAAGAAGAACGCCCGGGAATCCTGTCTGATCTCGATATCATCAACCCTTATTTTTGCCTTCGCGCCATCTCTAAAAACTTAAAAAGCAAACATCTATCCATTCTAACCCCTCCGGAAGGGCTGCAATGGGGAGAGATGACTTATATTAATCCTAAAATACGGGATAATCTGGAAAACAAGAAATTCCGTAGTTTTTTGGATGTGGGGGGAAACCCCGAGGGGACACTGGCTCTCAAACAATTCGAAACGGAAATCAAGAGGGCCGGGTACGACCTGCACCTCGTCATCAACCCCTATCGCATCCAAACACAAACGACCGCGGATGCGGCCTCTATGCGCGCACAGATCGAGGCTATTTGCGGATTGAACATTACCGGCATTGTTGCCAATGCTCATCTTGGCGAACAGACGACACCCAGCGATTGCGCCCACGGCACCCTTGCCGTCTGGGCAATGGCTCAAGAGCTGGACATTCCCTTTTTGTATGCCTTAGCAGAACAAAAAATAGCGCCGCATGTCCGCTTGCTTTTACCCGAGGACATTCACCTCTGGCCTCTTACACGCAGAATCCTGCTCCCGTGGGAAAACCATTCAAACCTCAAGGAGCTGTTATAAAAACCCATACCCATCTATATGAGGAGGTGCAGCAAATGCCCAAAGGACGTATCGAAGTTGCGGAACAATACTGTAAAAGTTGCTCTCTCTGTGTTGCGGCCTGCCCCAAAAAAGTTCTGCGGATCTCGGACAAGATTAACGAAAAGGGGTATCGCCCCATGGAGCAATTCGAAGAGGGATGCATTGCTTGCGGTCTATGCGCAATGACTTGCCCTGATGCCGCTATCACCGTTTACCGTCAAGAATAGCAATTCTTTAAGAGAGGTGAGAGGAATGAAACGACTGTTGATGAAAGGAACGGAGGCTATTGCGGAATCAGCCATTCAAGCCGGTTGCCGTTATTTTTTCGGCTATCCCATCACTCCGCAAAACGAGATCCCGGAGTACATGTCAAAACGACTCCCGGAAGTAGGCGGCACCTACCTACAGGCCGAAAGTGAGGTTTCCGCTATTAATATGGTGCTCGGAGGCCTTGCCGCCGGAGGAATCGTCATGACCAGCTCTTCCAGCCCCGGCATCTCTCTGATGGCAGAGGGGATCAGCTATATGGTGGGGCAGGAAATTCCCGCTGTCATCGTCAACGTCATGCGGGCAGGGCCGGGACTGGGAGGCATCCTGCCGGGGCAATCCGATTACAACCAAGCAGTATTCGGAGTGGGACACGGCGATTGCAGATTTCCCGTATTAGCACCAAGCAATTTGCAGGAAACCGTTCATTTAGTGCAGGAGGCTTTCTCCCTTGCCCAAAAATACCGCACTCCCGTTTTCATCATTATCGATGGAGTGATCGGACAGATTATGGAAGCCGTTGAGATTGCGCCCAAAGAGACGTTTATCTCGCCCAAACACCTCGATTGGACCGTCGGGTACAAAAAAGAGCGAGGCGGCCATAAAATTATTTCCAAAAGCTTGTTTCTGGATCCGCACCTGCTAGAAAAACATAACGAACACCTGGAGCATAAATGGCACCAAATCGAAGAGACAGAGAAACGCGTACAATGCATACAGACGCAGGATGCGGAAGTCATACTGACCGCCTTCGGCACCGTAGCCAGGATCGCCGAATCGGTTGTCAAGGACCTGCGAGAAGAGGGGCTGAAAATCGGACTGGTCCGCCCTATTTCCGTCCACCCTTTTCCCTACGATACCTATGAAAAACTGATCCCGCATACAAAACAATGCCTGTGTGTCGAAATGAATTGGGGGCAAATGCTCACCGATGTCCGCCGCGGATTCCAGTACCGCGTTCCTGT
>JAGPAO010000004.1 GCA_018063805.1 Synergistaceae bacterium
GTTCTGGCGTATATCAACCTGCCGGGGGCGGAGACTGCACTTCTCAGCCTTCTGCGCGACAAAGATAAGGACGTAAGAGATTGGGCAGCCTTTGCGGTTTATATGCATGAGGATGAAGCGAAGACCGTTTTTGACACCTCTGAAATCAGAGATGCGCTGCTCGCTCTGACTGTCGATCCTTTTGATGACGTGCGATACGAAGCTTTTAGGGCGCTTGGCGTTTTGCGTGAAAAACGCGCGGCACCGGCCCTGCAAAGAGAGCTGTTGACCAACGAAGAGGAAGTGTTTTATGATTTAGTCATAGCGGCGGAACGTTTGAATGACCCATCCCTCATTCCCGTGTTGGAAAAGCTGTTGGAACGTTTTGAGGACGGCGAAGACATTATCAAAAACGCCTTGGCTCGGTTAGGCGGTTGAGCTGGCCGAAAGTGATCTTGCAGAATTTATGAATCTCTTGAAATACCGCGATATTCCCTTTTTGCCAGACACGAAATGGAGGAGTCCATGATGATAGCGCTCTACGTGCTACTTTTGTTCGTGAGTGTATTGTTTTTCTATTTCACAAGAAGCGTCATACCGAACACAATCGTTCGTTTTTCAATTGTTGCAGCCTTTTTTGTGATTATTTCAACACTCGTCACGGTTATGCTCATCAGGGGACATGCTCCGCCGCCGGGTGCTAAAACAGTGGACATGGAGGAAATGAAAAGAATACACAGGGAATTGAAAAAGAATAATCCATAGATTTGTTTATGGCTACCACGGCCGGAATGCAGAGATGATAAGGAAGCACTTTAGGGCGTTAAGCGGATGAGCTTTTTCACTGCCGTTCTTCGTCGTTGTGATATAAAGAATTTTTTTTGGACGGCATGGGGATAGAATCCTCGCGCTCTTCATCGGAGGGAAGCGCCGAATCCGTTGATACCTTAGAAGGCCATATTGGTTTTTTAAAAAAATGTGGTGCTATCTCCGGGTTAGCAGTGAATAGGCATGCTAGAAGAGTTAGAAGTATCGCGAAAAGTACCATGAGAAGTTTTAGGAGAAGAAGTATGACTCTGGAGGATTTGGAGGGGGATTTTTTTAACTCCAGTTCGAACAATTCAATGTCCTTTGAACTTATTTCTCTGCCTGTGAAGGCTTCTTTTTCCCAAAAACTCCAAGATTCACAGGTGATAATACTGTTGTCGTCTGATCGGTACTCAGAAAAATGCATTCTTTTATTGAGTTTATAACCTCTTGATCGAGAGCAAGAGAAGATTGTCGCACTGCCATCATTGCTGAGCCTGTATTCTTTTTGCGGGTTTTCTTGCTGTAGAGAAGTCGCGCCGTTTGGCGAAAGAGAGACAGCTACTTTATTATGAAAAACAACGGACCAAAAGGGAATTTGGATGTGCAGGGCAAACATGCAATTGCCGTCGGCGTCCTCATTTACACTAAGCCATTTTTTCTCATCCGCATCATCGTGAATTTCATATTCGGCCCATAGGAATTTATTTTGAAGAGGAAGATATTTATCTTGGAAAAAAACAACACACGCTGATATCTTGTAGACAGTTCCGCAGATGCTGATTTTTTGCCCTTCTGTCAGCTCTGACATTTCTTTGAATTTAAAAACATGATTTTGCAAAGCATTGTCACCGTTGTTTGTTGTAATATCCGACGGATCCTCTGCAGGAGTGTTTTGGATAAGGACATCAGCAGCCTTTATCTCATGGCCATAGACGTAGTCTTCTACCCCTTTTATTTTCTTATAGGAAACCAGTAGCCCGTTGTTCTTTGAGAAATCGTAATATTCGATTTTATCGCCTTGTTTAAGATGGGATTCGCCCTGGACAAAAATTACAGTGGCTATTAAGGATAACGTTTTGTATATTCCTGCGTAGCAGTCGCCATAGGCGGAGAATCCCGGTTCTTCCTGTGAAGAAGTATCTGTGCGGCTAAGGAGTTTGCATTTAGATCTCCGGGAATCGCGATCTACAGCAAGCCAAAACTGCAAACCTGCATCCGTTTCCATTTTAAACTCTTTGCAAAAACCGTGTTCCTTTTTGTACTCAATAACACTTTTAACGCAATAGGAAACACCTTCTATAAGCAATAAGTCTTGTGGTTTTATCCGGTACAGATCCAAAGACACGTCCTGCCTCCTCATAACTGCGTTATTCTATATGGAGCATGCGCCACTGTTTTGTTTTAGTAAAAAACTATTCAATAAATATACTAAAAATTCTACCATGAATTTGAATCATTACCAACAGATCGTCAATATTTTACGGCTTAATGGCGGTTCTTGACGGCGACGTACGCGCAAAGTGAGCTGTTGAGAACCAGCTCGGTGTAATCCAGAACATCTCCGTCCTTTAGGTAAGTTGTATTCATGATTTTTAATATGGGTTCGCGATCATCGATCTCGAGCAATTGAGCACAGATTGGGGACGGTATCACGGGAACTACGATTTGGTTGCAGTAGTCGATCTCCAGATTTTTCGTTTTTTCGATATAGTCATATTTTGAATTTTTCATGACTTCATAGGTCAGGTCGGGATATTTTGCTACGCTCATATAGCTTGTTTCCAGGACGATCGGTTTTTCGTCCGCCCTGCGAAGCCGGGAGACGATATAAACGGGTTCTTCTTCGGTTATCTTAAGCTTCTCTGCGATAGCTTTTTCCGCGGGAACGACTTCAAAGTTTAATATTTCTGTCGATGGTGCTCTTCCCATCTCCCTCATTTCTTCATTGAATCCCATGATTTTAACCGCGCGTTCCAGCGTGCGCGTTTTTCTGGAAACAAACGTTCCGCTTCCTCGTACGCGGATAAGTATGCCCTTGGCGACCAAGTTGCCTGTTGCCTGTCTTACCGTAACCCGACTTGTCTTATAGGCGTGTGCTAACTCGCTTTCTGTCGGTATGCTTGAATTTACCTTGTAAACATCGTTATTGATTTTCTCTAAAAGCTCCGTCTCTATGATTTTGTAGAGCGGAATGTTTTTTTTAGTGCTTCGCAAAACCATCACCTCATTGTTCGGAATTATGTTTTCAATGCACATCTCATATCATATATCAAAATCATCTATCAAAAGGGCATTAGCGAAACGAAAAAACGTTATAAGCCGTTTCCTCAAAATATTGCGGTGGTAAGAGGACGCGATTTGTGAATATCATATAACTAATATGTATTGACAACAAGCTATTCAAGGTTATTATATTTTAAAATACAAGAAAGGCTGTGGCGTAATGGGAACCGGTTTCGAAACCTATTTTACGGACATGCATTCGAACGTACATCACGAACACATCCCCGATCTAGCCTCTTGGTACGGGCATGCGCGAAAAGTGTTGGATTTTTGGGCCGTCGCTTATTATCCCTTTCATGTAAGAGACGAAAGAGGAATGCCGGTGGAGGATCTCTATCCCGAAGATGTTATTCAAGGAGATTGGACGCGATTAAGAGATTTCCTAGCTTTAAACAACGATTCGGATTTTCCTGTTTTTCACGGTTATGAGTGGCAAGGGGCGGGGCTTGATGGAGACCACAATCTGTTTTTTAAAGAAAACGGACCGATCATTCATCCCCTCCGTTACCGAGAACTTCTTGAGAGTTTTTCAAAGAGGGATGTATTAGCCATTCCACATCATTTGGCCTACGCTCTGGGGCATCGCGGCAAAAACTGGGAAACCCACGACGATTCGTTTTCTCCCTGCGCTGAAATTTACTCCTCTCACGGTTCTTCGGAAAGCGGATACTCCGATTTACCCATGGGGCGTCATATCCATATGGGACCTCGCGGGGGAGGAACATCCGTATTTGACGGTTTGATGAAGGGACGAAAATTCGGCATTATTGCCTCCGGGGATAATCATGTTGTTCCCGGCACTTTTGGGTATGGTTACGCCGCTGTTTTGGCGGAGAACAAAAAGCGAGATTCGCTCTGGGATGCCTTCAAACGACGAAGAGTGTACGGCGTTTCCGCAAATAAGATTTTGCTGGATTATACCGTGAACGATTATTGCATGGGAGAAGAGGTTAAAAAAACGTCTAAATCTCTGGAACACCGTGTTTCTGTTGTCGCGGGGGACGCGGTGACGCGCATCGAATTAATAAGAAATAACGTTCCTGTTCAAACCTATGTCCACAATGGAATGTGGGAGGATAAACCTCTGCCGAACATCGTCCGTTTTAAATTCAAGCTGGAAATGGGCTGGGGACCGAATATCAGTATTTTCAAGGATCACATTCAAAAAATATGGAGGGGAAGCGTGACTACTGCGGGAACAATTCTTTCCGTTGAAAACTGTTTCGCGTCTCCCGGGCAAGACGTCCGAAGAGAAAGTGATGGCATGATTTCGTTTGAGTTGACCACGCGCAAGAGCACGCAGAGTGGTAAATGGATGGGGCCGTCCCCCGTTCAGACAGAGGGAGTTATTTTGGAGATCGAAGCCCCTCTTGCGTCGGAAGTTATTTTTAACATCGACGGACGAAAAATCACCCGATCTGTAAGGGATATTCTTGCCGATACGCACCTCGTCGTGTTTTATGACGAGGCCAAAAAGCTCTTGAAGGATTTTTGCGGTCTGGATGATTTCTACAGAAGTGACCCTTTCTATCACAACGCCTACAAGGCTCGCATCCTGAGGGGAACGCCCGAATCGGGATACTCTGTGAACTGCTGTTTTGAAACTCAGGCAAAGGAGGACGATAGATATTTTATGGTGAAAGCATATCAGCGCAATGGAGAGCTGGCTTGGTCTTCGCCGGTATTCGTTCAATAGGCTTGTAATACAAGAGGAGGCGCGAGAAATGGGAGTTGAAGAGAGAAAAAGTTTGAGCGAAGAATTTGTGGGCATGGGGCAACGCCTTGGAAAGGCGATATTACTTCCCATCTCCGTTCTGCCCGTGGCGGGTTTATTTTTAGGTGTATCCACCGCCCTTTCCGCCCCCGCAGTGGTTGCAAAATACCCGATACTTGGGGAGGCGACGCTGAAGGCCCTTTTAATGGTGATGAACTCCATCGGTAATGGTGTTTTTAGCGCATTGCCCCTTATTTTTGCCCTCGGTATAGCGATTGGTCTGGCAAGAGGCGAGAAGGGTTCCGCCGGGCTTTCCGCTGTCGTTGGCTACTTCGTCCTTTTGACCTCGACCGGAGCGATGCTCAAGATAGGGGGAAAGCTGCCTCCGGAAGGAGCTGACATTCGTCTTTATGGTCTGGCTATGCAGTACGGTATCCTGACCTTAAACATGAACGTCTTCGGCGGCATCGTCACCGGTATCGTCACTTCGTTTGTGCACAATCGTTTTTATAAAATCAAACTCCCTCAGTTTCTGGCCTTTTTCGGCGGAAGCCGTTTTGTTCCTATCGTCAACACCTTTGTTTTCATTCCTGTAGGTTTTGTGATGTATCTTATTTGGCCCGGTGTTGCCGCGACGCTGACTCACTTGGGGCAAGTTGTGCAGAGCATGGGAATTCTGGGTAGTTTTCTTTACGGACTGATTTTGCGTTCGTTTTACATCATCGGTCTTCATCATGCGTTCTACCTTCCTTTTTGGACCACCGCAGCAGGCGGGACACTGGAGGTTGGAGGCAAAATTGTTGAAGGATGGCAGAACATTTTTCTCGCGCAGTTGGCCGATCCGAACACCGTGAAATTTTTTTACAATATCGCCCTTTACAACAGCGGGCGTTATTTCCACATGCTGTTTGGCCTTCCTGCGGTTTGCCTGGCCATGTATACCACGATTCCCGATTCCAACCGCAAGAAAGCCACCATCGGCTTCCTTGTCTCAATCGGGCTGACCTGCTTTGTAACCGGGGTAACGGAACCCATATCCTTCGCCCTGTTGTTTGCCTCGCCATTTTTGTTCGTGGCAGAGGCTGTTTTGTTCGCGTGTTCCTTTGTCGTGGCTGCGTTAGCGAATATCACAATCGGTTCTACCTTCTCAGCCGGAATTATTGAGTTTTTGCTTTTCGGCGTATTTCAAGGGGAAGCCAAAACCGGATGGATTCGCATTGTGACCCTGGGGATTCCCCTGTTTTTCGTCTATTATTTTGTGTTTAAGACGCTTATACTGAAGCTTGACGCGAAGACACCGGGACGCGACGATGAAACGGTAACGGATGAGGAAAAAACGTTCCGAGCAGGCTATGTCGCAGGGAATGCAGCCAAGATCATACTGGCTCTTGGTGGGTTTGAGAATATCGAAGAACTGGACAACTGCGCGACACGTTTGAGGGTCACGATACGGAAGCTAGAACCCTTGGATGTCGAAGGCTTGAAGGCCACGGGCGCATTGAATACCTTCGTAAGAGGAAAAAATATCCAGGTTATTTATGGTCCTGCCGTGAACCTGGTTCGCATCGAAATTGACGAATATTTGGAGAGGAATCACGGATGAAGGGCGATAAAAAAAATATAATCTACATCCACACGCACGACAGCGGGCGCATCTTGAGTCCTTACGGATACGATACACCCACGCCACATCTTCAAGCTTTCGCCGAAGATGCGCTGCTGTTTCGGCAAATGTACTGCGCCGGTCCCACCTGTTCACCGAGCCGAGCGGCTCTCTTGACCGGTACGTATCCGCATCGAAACGGCATGCTCGGTCTCAGTCAGCGAGGTTTTGCCCTTAATGATTACGAGCGGCATTTGGTGCGCTTTTTAAACACCCAAGGATACGAAACTGTTTTATGCGGCATTCAGCACGAATCGGGGTCCTATCTCGATCACGCGAACGGAGCGAAAGTCATCGGCTATAGCAAAGACATCACCTGTTCGAATGAGGGATACCGCCAGGAAGATCTGGTGCACTGGGACTGCAAAAATGCAGAGGCAGCCGAGGCGTGGCTTAAATCTTACGATGGATGCGCGCCCTTCTTTTTATCGTTTGGATTCTACGCGACGCATCGCCGATACCCGGATACGCTTGCCGAGGGTGTCAAGCCCGGTTACGTCATGCCGCCGCCCCCTGTTTTTGATAATGGCACCAGCCGCGAGGATTACGCCGCTTACCTGACGTCTGCTGCATGGTTTGACAAGGGGCTCGGTATTGTATTGGATGCCCTAAAAAAAACGGGACACTACGAAAACAGCGTCATTGTCTTCACAACGGATCACGGGATCGCCATGCCGTTTTGCAAATGCAATCTTTTCGATTCGGGGATAGGGGTTTCTTTCATCATGCGCGTTCCCGAATCCTCTTCGAACGGGAAGGTAACGGACGCTTTGGCCTCCCACGTTGATGTTTTTCCTACTCTCTGCGACCTGCTTACGCTCCCGAAGCCGGAATATCTCCAAGGGGCTTCGTTTGCCGATATCTTCGAAAACGAATATTTTCGCCCTCGGGAGGAGGTCTTTGCCGAGATCAATTTCCACACCTCTTATGAACCGTGTAGAAGTGTGAGGACGGAGCGCTATAAATATATTCGCTATTACGACGATTATCTTGGTATCAATTGCTCGAACATGGACAATTCTACCGTCAAAAACTTTTACGCTGAAAACGGCTTAAGGGATCGAAAAAAGGATAAAGAGGCGCTCTATGATCTTCTTTATGATCCGTGCGAGCGTCATAACTTGATAGATGACGAGTCTCTGAGGGATACGGTGCAGGATTTTAGACAAAGGCTGGATCTCTTTCAACGGCAGACGGAAGACCCTCTTTTGAATGGGCCCATCGAGGTAAAACACTGTTGGAAGGTGAACACTCGAGAATGTTTTGACCCGAGCTCCAAGAGCCCAGAGGATTACGTATGATGAGAAGGTCTAAAGAAAACCTTTTGGAAGCGCTCAAAGGCGGGCTTATCGTCTCGTGTCAAGTTAAGACTGACGATCCTCTCTATATGGACGGAATTGTTGCGAAACTGGTACAATGCGCGATTTGGGGGGGAGCCAAAGGGCTTCGCCTCAACGAACCGCAAAACATCGCATCGGTTCGCGGTATGACGGATTTGCCGATCATAGGGCTCTGGAAAGTACATTCCAAAGAGAGCAGCGTCTTTATCACCCCCTCCCTTTTGCACGTCGAAGCTGTTTTGGAGGCAGGTGCGGATATTGTTGCAGTGGACGCCACTGACAGGATCAACGCGTATGGCGAGAAAGCCTACGAGATTATAGCGAAGATACGAAAAAAGCTTGGCAACATTCCGATTTTAGCGGACGTTCGAAATGGAGAGGAAGCACGCAACGCCCTGCTTTTGGGCGCGGATCTCGTTGCTCCTACTCTGTATCGCTTCGGTGAAAATCCGAAAAGCACGGAAGAGCCCGATTTCGATGAATTGGCTTTGATGTTGGAACAATGCAAAGACCTCGGCCCTGTCGTTATGGAGGGTAAGATCAATACGCCCGAACAGGCCGTAGAATGTCTTTACATGGGCGCACACGCCGTGGTTGTAGGGAGCGCGATCACGCGCCCCCATTTGACTGCGCTGCGCTTCGTCAACCGGATTGAGAAGAGAATCTCGAAAATGCCTCTTTTATACTGAGATTTTTATCCATGTCCGGTTTATCTCTTTTAATTAAACCTGTTTCCGGCAGTTGCAACATGCGCTGCCGGTACTGCTTTTACGCCGATATCACGAACGCTCGCCCATGTGGGGATTGCGGACGTATGAGTGAGGCCACTCTGGAATTTCTGGTGAAAAGAGCCTTCGATGAAAATTTGGATTTTTGTGCTTTCAATTTTCAGGGGGGTGAACCCGTTCTTGCCGGGCTGGATTTTTACCGGAGCTTTGTGCGCCTGCAGAAGAAATACAACACACGAAAGATCGTTATCGAAAATTCAATCCAGACGAACGGTCTTCTGATCGACGACGAATGGGCCTCTTTTTGGGTCTCAAACGATTTTTTGGTTGGTTTGTCGATGGATTGCCACGGAGAAACGCACGATATTCTGCGCCCTGACGCCGAAGGGAAAGGCACTTTTACGCGATGTTTGGAGGGCCTGAATACCCTGAAGAAACACGGCGTAAAATTCAACATCCTGTGTGTCGTCAACCGCAATAACGTGCTGCACCCGGAAGAGGTTTACGCATTTCTTCAAGCGCATGACTGCGAATATGTGCAGTTTATACCCTGCATCGACACGCTTGGGGAGAATAACGTCGGCTATTCCCCGGAACCCCGTCTGTTGGGGCATTTTTTATGCACGGTATTCGATCTCTGGCACGCGGAATTTTCGCGAGGACGCTATCGCAGCGTGCGTTTTTTTGACAACTGTATACGCATGTTGGCTGGAGATATGCCGGAACATTGCGCCATGAACGGTTTTTGTCGGGGGTATCCCGTTATAGAGGCGGATGGTGGGGTCTACCCCTGTGATTTTTACGCTTCAGACGACTATATTATTGGTAACGTCGCCGACGCCCCCTATTCCCTTATGCTGCGAAGCGCGGTTTGCCGTCGCTTTGAAGAACAGTCCCGCTTGGTGCATCCTCAATGTGCCGCTTGCCCTTATCGGTTTATTTGCCGGGGCGGTTGCAGGAGGGAACGGGAGCCATTCTTTAACGGGACACCCTCTTTAAATCATTTTTGCGAGGCTTTCCAGTTTTTTTTCGAACACGCCCTCCCGCGCATGTCTCTTATAGCCTCGGATCTCTTGAAAAGCGGCAAGGGATGTTAAGTGGCGTTTTTCAGCTGTTTCATTCTATCGGTAATATACGGTACGGCTTCACAGCTGAAACCGAGAGTAAAAGAAACCGATCATGATCCGGAATAAAGGATTCCATCATGATAGCGCTTTACGTGTTGCTCTTGGTCGTGAGCATGTTATTATTCTATTTTACGAGAGGCATTATATCGAACACAATGCTTCGCTATGTCTTTGTCAGCGTCTTTTTTGCGATTGTTTCAACGCTCGTCACGGTTATGCTCATCAGGGGGCATGCACCGCCGCCGGGTTATAAAGCAGTGGACATGGAGGAAATGAAAAGAATACACAGGGAATTGAAGTTGAAAAAAGACAATTAAACGGAGGGCTTTAAATGGCATTAGGACAGGATATTTACAACGCTTTAGAGGAATTGGGAAAGATATCGGCGCCGGGAAAAGGGGTTACGCGTCTTTATCTGACGGAGGAGCATAAACGCGCCATTCCCGTCTTGGAGAAAATGATGCAGGATGCGGGGCTGAAGACACACGTTGATGCTATTGGGAACGTTGTGGGGGAGTACACTTCTCCATCACCGGATGCCCCAACGCTTTTACTGGGTTCGCACCAAGATACGGTTCGTTCCGGGGGAAAATACGACGGTGCATTGGGTGTGGTGTTGCCTATTTTTTGTATGAAAGAATTGCTGCAACAGGGAGAGTTACCCTGCAACGTCCGAGTGTACGCCTTTGGACAAGAAGAGGCGGTGCGTTATTTCGGCCTTTACTTGGCGAGTAAATCCGTAGTCGGTACGTTTGATCCCGCATATTTGGATGCGGTGGATCAAGATGGAATTACGATGCGAGATGCGCTTATCTCCTTTGGCTTGCCGGGGGATGACTTCAAGTCCTGCCAATACGAAGGCCCTGCCGATGCTTATTTAGAAGTACATATTGAACAGGGTCCCGTTCTGGAAAAAGAGGGGCTTGCCGTTGGGATTGTCAGCGGGATCCAAGCGCTTAGCCGTTGTGAAATCACCATAAAGGGTGTTGCCGGTCATGCGGGTACGGTTCCGATGCGTTATCGAAACGACCCCGTTCGGGCCATGAGCCATGTGATTACAGAAATAATGGATTACGCCGAGAGCAAAGAGGGGTTGGTGATCACCGTCGGAGTGGTAAAAGTTTCTCCCGGTTCGATCAACGTGATTCCGGCTGAAGCCTTTTTCACCGTAGATATTCGGGCTCCAAAGATTGAGACGGTGCGCCAAGGTGTGATTGATATGGAGGCCATTGTAAAAAAAGCGTGTGAGGCACGTCCCAAGCTCTCGTACGATTATGAAGAATTGTGGTATTTCGAGGAAACACCGTGTAATGATTGGGTGATCGATCAACTTGCAGAGAGTATGGAGCGCTCCGGGCAAAAAGTGTTTAAGGTTTTCAGCGGTGCGGGGCACGATGCGCAGGAGATGAAAAACTTAACATCTGTGGGGATGCTTTTTGTCCGCTGCAAAGAGGGAATCAGCCATAATCCGGAGGAGTCCGTCAGTGCTGAGGACATAGGCGCAGCTGCAGCAGTGGTAAAGGACTTTATCGCTCATTTTTCAAAAAAGAAATAGCGATTCAAAACGGGACGGAAGAGATGATAACCGATCAAAGAAGACGCTTATCCGCGGTTTCTTTGATCGGTTGTATTTTATTGATATCGTCCGATGTCAGAACGGTGGGATCGCATTTTTCCGTTTCCCTTTCGCGCAGCGAAATATATCCGACAGACTACTGAGTGCCCCTTAATCAAAGAGCTCCGTTGAAAAATACTCTGAATAATAGATGTCTGCGTATTTAAGCGGAACCCAGCCGACTATTGGTGTTGATATTTTTATCCAGCCTTCCGTTTCTTTTGTTTCCTTGATGTAGCGGAGTTTGGCAATCGTTATAAAAATAGGGGCCCCCAATTTGAGGGTTCCTATTTTTTTTGATTTCAAACTGGTATCAAGATGGACAGGGGCCGCTTTTATGTTTACGTCTTGAAAATAAATCTGCCCCTCTTCCGATACGTTGATTTGTCTCCAGGCCCCGCTTTTTTTATACGCTTCTTTTTCTGCTATCCGCTTAATCTGGTCTTGATGGCTCTTTTTTTCTCCTGCCGTAAGAGGCCGTGTTTTGACAAAATCTGCGGCGATGTACTGTGTGCCTTTAACGGGGTAGTATGTCTCCGCATCCATCGCGCTGACGGTGTAGAGAATTTTGTACCATTTCGTGTTGGAGGCTTTATCCAGTATCACGTTTGAATCAACGATGAACGGGTCTGCTGTCGAAGCGCTCAATTGCTCGATAATCTGTCCCGTAGTGCTTGGTTTGCTGCGGGTATTTACGTTTTCTCCTGTGACGTTAGCCCACAGAGGTTCTCCTGCCCAACTAGTTGCGGAAATGGCGAAGAGAGCAATGCATGTCAAAAGACAGAGTTTTAATTTCTTCAAAATAGAACACCTTACCTTCAATCATTTTTGTGATCCCCATTGCAAGGGGTTGCACTTGCGGCTAATCAGCTTTAAATGCGTACAGCTTCGCTATTTCGGTCGGAAATTCCATGCGGGCGGTCATCAGTGGGTCGACGATTTGGCAGATTCTCAGATCTGCAGCTGCGGAAAGCAGCATTCCCGCCTCGTGGTTTTCGATATTCAGGCGTTCGCACAGGAAACGGTGCATCTTTTGGGTGGCCTTAACAGCCGCTTCGTCCAACGTTTTAGCGGATGCGATCGTCATCAGGCTGTCTTTTTCGATCAGGAAGGGCGTTGGCAGAGAGACACCTTTAAGCACTGAGAGCCGAACATCAACCTCGCCGGCAATCTCTACTCCGCAAACGACGATTTCGCCGTCGCCCATGACGGCATGGAGGTCGCCCATCGCCAAAAGCGCACCGTCAACGTTTACGGGAAGGTAGAGAACGGCTCCCTTGACGATTCTTTTGCAGTCCATGTTGCCGCCGTGTTCACCGGGTGTCCCTGTGGAAATGGCTTCTTTTTCCGGGGCGACGCCGATAACGCCGATCATCGGATGGATCGGAAGGCTGACTCGGTCGTTGATAATCGCCTTGCCATCCTCTATCTTGACGATTTTTGTGATTTCCTTCGTCATCTCTTTGCCCAGAGCGCCGAACCCCGGCGCGGTCGTCATGACACCCTGTTTTGCCACGCGGATATCCAAAATTTCAACTTTTAGGATATCGCCGGGGACGGCATCCTTTACAAACACAGGCCCCGTTGCGGGATTGATCTTGTCCCAGCCCACGGAGCTGAAAAGCTGATCTTCCCTTGCGATGCAATTGCTGAAACAGTCCATGGTGTCGAAAGTCACGACGCCTCCGGACTCAACCTCCGCGACCGAAGGATGGTTCGCAGACATATCAAGCACGTAATGTGCAGCGGATATTCTCATAAAAAAGCCTCCCTATAATATATTTCCGGACAGCGTATACCATTATACGCGATCTTATATCTGCCATCTCCGTTTAGTCGCTATTTGTGCCCTTTTTTATAGGATGTAAATTTGCTGTCTCGTGAATGAGTACAGTGCGCTGTAATTGGGTTACCTGTATAATGGCAACATCATTTTATCGGCAATAAAAAAAGAAAGGTGGGAATATATTGGAGAAAGAAAAAGTAACGATGCTTGCGCAGGATGTTTTCCCGAAGGTGGTGGAGCTTCGGCGCCTTATCCATCAACACCCGGAACTCTCAAATAAGGAGGAAAAGACAGCTGCTCTTGTCGCTAAGACGTTGCGTGAGCTGGGGATTGACGTGCAGGAAAACGTTGGGGGCTATGGAGTTGTCGGGCTCATCAAGGGAAAAGGACCCGGAAAAACGATTGGCCTTAGAGCCGACATGGATGCATTGCCCCTTCAGGAACAAACGGGGCTTCCCTACGCATCGGGGACGGACGGGGTGATGCATGCCTGTGGGCATGACACGCACACAGCTATTTTATTGGGCGCGGCTATGATCTTCAGCCGGATTAAAGATTCTTTGAATGGCAATATCAAGCTTATTTTCCAGCCCGCAGAGGAACAAAATCCAACAGGGGGAGCTCTTGGCATGATTGAAGCTGGCGTACTTGATAACCCGAAGGTGGATTGCATGTTGGCTTTGCACGTGTGGCCGCAATATCGGACCGGCACCATAATTTCAAGAAATGGCCCGTTGATGGGGGCGTCCGATCGCCTGTATCTCACGGTAAGGGGAAGCAGCGCGCATGGTTCGGCTCCCCAAGACGGAGTGGATGCGATTGTAATTGCATCTCAAGTGATCTCCGCTCTGCAAACAATTGTTTCTCGTAATGTGTCTCCCGTTGACTCTGCGGTGGTTAGCATTGGAACCATTCGCGGCGGCGTTCGTTATAATGTTATTGCCGATGAAGTGTTGCTTGAGGGCACGGTGCGCACCATCCTTCCCCCCACGCAGGATAAAATGCCCAAACGCATTGAAAGCATCGCCACACATGTGGCTCAGGGAATGGGCGGCAGTTGTGAAGTGAAGTACGTCCGAGGATATCCCCCACTCGTTAACGACAGCGTTGTTTACGGAAGCGTGAAACAGGCAATATCTGACCAACTGGGGGCTGATCACTTTATTGATGTGGCGGCACCTGAACTGGGCGGTGAGGATTTTTCTTTTTTTGCACAAAAAATCCCCTCCACAATGCTCTGGGTGGGGTGTACTCCCGAGGGAATACCGGCGGAAGAGATTGCACCGTTGCACAACGTCAAATTCTGTCCTGATGAAGCCAGTTTCCTAACCGCTCTTGAGGCTCTTACGGCAGCGGCAGAAGCTCTTCTTCGCTAGTTTTTGCCGGATTCATAATTTTTAAGGAGGTTATCCGTAATGAGTGTCGAAAGCCCATCGATTCAAAAACGCTCCTTTTTTGAGCGGTTTATTCGCGGTGTTGAGGTAATAGGCAATAAACTTCCCCATCCTTTTTGGTTGTTTTGTCTTTTTTCCGTTTTAGTTATTTTCCTTTCGTTCATCCTTTCTAAGGGGGGTGTTTCCGTTAGCTATGTTATGGCAAAGGCCGGAGAGACGCCTCAAAACGTTACCGTAGCTGTTCAGAACTTGCTGAGTTATGAATCCATGCGAGACTTTTTGGCTAATTTTGTCAAAACATACGTTAATTTTGCCCCACTGGGGCTTGTTCTGACCATGATGCTGGGTATCGGCATTGTGGAGCAAACGGGGATGATCTCCGCCCTTATGCGCAAAAGCATTTTGGGCGCGCCGAGCTATTTGATCACAGCAGCGTTGGCTTTTGTTGGGATTAACGCCAATCTTGCGTCAGATGCGGGAATTATCTTCACGCCTGTTATCGGTGCCGCCGTGTACAAAGCACTTGGGAAAAACCCGTGGATCGGTATTATCGTCGGTTATGCGGCTGCCGCCGGCGGGTTTACCGCCAATTTCTTCATTGCCGGAACCGATGCCCTGCTTGCGGGGATAACCGGAGCCGCCATGCAAGGTTCGCAGATTCAAGCTCCCATAAACCCTCTGATGAACTGGTACTTCATGCTGTTCAGCACCATTACCTTGACCCTTGCCACCGTCTGGGTAACAGAGAAATTCACAAACAAGATGCTCCAAAGCGATACGGTAGAAATCGATACCGAGGAGCTAAAAAAACACCAGCTCACGCCGGAGGAAAACAGAGGCCTGCGCTTCGCCCTGTTTGCAACATTGGCTTATGTGGCCGTTATTCTTTTGCTGACGCTGCCCAACGGTTCTTTTTTCCGCGCTGATGACGGCGGAATTTTGCCCAAATCGCCGTTGCTTGCCAGTGTGATGCCGATTTTGTTTGGCCTCTTTTTTACAATGGGAACGGCCTATGGCTGCGGCTGCGGCTATATTAAAAAATCGGCTGATATCCCGAACATCATGGCTAAGGGATTACTCGGCAACGTGAGCTTCATGGTCGTGGTGCTCCCCGCCTCGATGTTTGTGGCGCTTTTTTCCATGAGCCGACTGGACACCGTTCTTTCCGTAAGCGGGGCGGAGTGGTTGCAAGCCATTCAGTTGCCCAACACCCTGTTGATTCTGCTGTTTATCCTGTTGGTGTCGTTTCTCAACCTCTTCATGATGAGTGGGTCGGCGAAATGGCTTATCTTAGCGCCTATTTTTGTCCCCATGTTTGCCCAAGTGGGCTTGTCTCCCGCCCTTACTCAGGTGGCTTATCGCGTTGGGGATAGCTCCACCAACATTATCAGCCCGGTTTCTTATTACTTACCTGTCATCATCGGTCTGTTGGAACAGTATAAGCGAGACGATAGGCCTGTTGGTATCGGAACCGTCATATCGCTTGCGATGCCTTACTCCTTAACCTATTTAGTTGTTTTTTCCGTGCAGCTGGTGGTGTGGTACGTGATCAACTGGCCTCTCGGCCCCGGAGCACTCCCCGGTCTGTAGATCAAACGCGATTGGTTTTTTAGCGTGTAGTGCGGGCAAACGCTTTCCACAGGCGAGCCCGCACTTTTAGTAAAATAAATCATTTTGTGAGGTTTGCTATGAAAATAAAAATTATAGCTTATAACTATTTTATCCGAATGACGGGGTTTTGTATGAAAAAACGATCCCTTCGTGTTTCTCAATGATGCGTAGTTTTGGCGTAAAAAAATATCAAATAGCTACAGTTTTTCTTTTTATTCTTCTTGCCCTGCCGATTCCTGTTTCGTTGGTTTCGTGGATGGGGACGATCATTTCTATTGCCAATATCGGTATGACAGATTGGGCGAAGCCCGGAGAAAGCCTGCAGGGCATAGTTGCGCTGATTACAATGCTGCTCGCAGGGACATATTTGTTTACGTATAGCTTTTCTTTGATTAAAACGAGAGCTTCAAAAAAACTTTCTCTTGTAAGTTTTTTGCCGGTATTACATCTTCTTTTGACTGTTGCCTTTATGGTTTTGTGGAATCATCTTAACGTCATTTATCGACATTAATCATCCCGTGGAAAAGAGCGCCAAAACCAAGAGGATCAACGGTTTTGGCGCTGCTTGTGGTCTTTCGTACGGGGGTTTCGTTAGATTTTTTTCAGAACAAAGAAAATGTATATGCTGTGGATTCCATAGGCAATGAACATGAAGGCGATTGCATAGGCTGCCACTGCGGCGGAAAAATAAGGCGAAAAGAGCAGTACAAAACCAAGAACAGCGTTTAAAATTCCCAGAAACAGCATGCACGCTTTTTCAGAATCGGAGGCTTTCATAGAAAACGCCCCTGCGATGCGCAAAATCCCTGATGTCATGACCCAAACGGCGAACAGGAAGGGAAGTACCGCCACAAGAACTGCCGCTCCTCTGCCGAAGACGGCCCAGATCCCCAAAAGAGTCGCGAGCATGCCTTCTGCCAGCATCCAGGCGGAACGCTTTTCGGGTTCATCGTTGAAATACAGAGCGATCTCGGACACCCCGGAAAGAAGCATGGATATTCCTATGTAAAACGCCATCACCACAAGACCGTCCAGTGGAGTGAAAAGCATTTTCATTCCCATAACCACAAACAAAAAACCTGACAATAGAAAGAGCCACTTCATTGATTTGGACATTTCGCATTCCTCCTTTTTTTCATTAAAGTCAGAGTTAATATTTTAATATTAACTCTAATTTCTATAATACCACTTTTATAGTGCAATAGTCAAAACTCAATATTTTTTTCTTGGCGATTATTTTTTAGTGTAGTGAAAAACGCCGCTATAGGAGGATGGTGTGTTTTAAATTTCCATTTTTATTGTGTTTTTGGTATAATTCTGTTCAATAAATAATGAAGATGGATGTGATTTTTAAATGGACAGGTTGCGTTTCTTATTTGTATTAATGCTTTGCACCCTTCTTTGTGCGCCCCTTTCGGGGAAGGCCTTTGCCGATCAAACTATTGCGGTATCTCCTCTTTCGGCAGAGGTGCTTCCCAGTGCCGATATTACCGAGCTTGATGCCGATGGATCGGATGCCAAAGAAGCAAGGGAGCCGCGTCTTTTCTTTTTATCACCCTCTTTTGGCTGGTATTTTCCCACTGATGGCAAGACAAAGGATGCTTTTGGCGATTCATGGTCTGCCTTTGGAGTTTCTCTCAACTTGGGTGCCTTAACGGGGAAATCACTGGTGGTGCGAACGGGCAACGTGGAGTTGCGTCCTTTCTTCGGGTATATAAGCGGAGAACAGGGGGATAACGATGTTAAAATCATTCCCATAGGGTTAGAAAGCCGATGGAATCTTTACAGTAATGATACGGTTCGTTTTTACACGGGCCTAGGCGTTTCGATGAACCTCATGAAGTTTGATATTGCTGATTCCAATATCGACACGAGTTGGAGGGGCGCGATTGGTGGCAGGGTTATGATCGGAGCCGATGTGACAAAATGGCTTAATCTTCAAGCGGCGTATAATCTCATTAATGTTAGCCGAGTAGAGGGCTATAACTTTAACGGCTTTTCATTGCGAGCCAGAATAAACCTCTATTTTTAAAGAGCGTTTTCTGCTTCCGGATTTCTTTCAGATAGCGGCGCCCGCTTGGGAGTAATGCGTCCCAGGACGGGCGTTGTTTCTTTAGAAGGGGTAAAACGGTAGATTTAGACGTATCATTTGACAAGGGAGAGGATTCGAATGGAAATCAATAAAAATATGCTTGAAAAAGCGTCCGAAAACGGAATTCTATCCGGCGATCAGGTGGCGTTGCTTTGGTCTTTTTTAGGCGAAAGCAATAAGGAGAAACCGCACTTCAGTTTTGTCCACGTTTTGTACTATCTGGGGGGGCTGATCGCCATTAGCGCCATGAGCCTCTTTATGACGATTGGGTGGGAACGCTTTGGGGGATGGGGGATCTTTTTTATCTCTTTAGCGTATGCTGCTGCGGGTATAGGTCTGACGGAGTTTTTCCTCTATCGTAAGGAGCTGCGCATACCGGCGGGCATTACCGCTGCTTTTGTCGTTGCTTTAGCGCCTCTTGCGATCTACGGTCTTCAAAAAGCCTTGGGGTTGTGGGTGGACGGTGAGTATTACGCGGGTTACCATATTTTTGTAGATTGGCGGTGGATGTTGATGGAGTTGGGGACTCTCGCGTGCGGCGCGGTGATGTTCTGGCGTTATCGATTGCCGTTTCTCGTGATGCCCATTGCCGCGACACTCTGGTACATGAGTATGGATTTAGCGCCCACTCTTCAGTTTATACTGACGGGCGAGGACTCGGGTTCTTCATGGGAGCTGCGAAGAATCGTCTCCCTTTATTTTGGTCTCGTTATGATGATGCTCGCCCTTTGGGTTGATATAAAGAACCGCAGCGATCGTGATTTTGCCTTTTGGTTGTATGTTTTCGGGGTTGCAACGTTTTGGGGCGGTCTTTCATTCATGGATTCGAGCAGTCAGCTGGATAAATTCATCTATTTCTGTCTCAACCTGTTGATGATCTTTGTGGGGGCTATGCTGTCCAGAAGGGTTTTTGCCGTCTTTGGTGCTCTGGGCGTCTATGGGTATCTGGGGTACTTATCGTACAGCGTCTTTGAGGATAGTCTTCTCTTCCCCTTTTCTCTTACGGGCATTGGTCTTGGGGTTATCATCGCCGGGGTCCGATGGCAGAAAAATGAGGATGCGATCGGTGCGTACTGCCGCTCTTTTTTACCCGCATCCATACGGGATATGATCGAAAGGCGGCAATAACGGGTACTTTAATGAGCGTTGTTTATTTTATTATAATAGGGGGCGTTAAAAATGGCATCAATGGAGAAGTTTGAGAATGTGGAGCAGTTATTTACAAAGGCAAATATCTATTTTGACGGCAAGGTTATCAGCCATACCTTTCACATCAAGGGAGAACGAAAGACAATGGGCGTCATCTTTCCCGGCGAGTATGAATTCGGTACCGGTGATGCGGAAGTCATGAATATGATTACAGGAAAGGTGGATATTTTACTGCCGGATTCTTCGTCATGGACAACTTGCTCAGCAGGTGAATTTTTCAATGTGCCCGCCAACAGCAAATTCAAGATGAAAACGGGAGCTATAGCGGAGTACGTTTGCGAGTACATAAAAATATAGTTCTGTATTTTATCTAAAATGGCACGCCCCGCTCTTTGGAGCGGGGCGTGCCATTTTAGAATCACAGGCAAGTGTCTTGTTTATTCCAAAAAAATGTTAAAATACACATTACGATAAATATAAGGTTGTATTGATCTGCATAAGAGGGCCTCACCAGTAACAAAACGGGGGAATCGGGATGTCTTTTGATACCGTATGGCAGTTTATCCAGAGTTTCTGTGTGCTTTTTTTTATCACCTTTGTATTCTCAAAGCTTAAGATCATCAAAAAACACTTTACCGTAAAACCGGAGAACATGAGAGATAAGCTGATTCTCTCTCTGCTCTTTGGTGCCTTGGCTTGCGTTGGATCCTTAATAGGTATTGAATTCAACGGCTCTCTCGTCAACACAAGAGTGATTGGCGTTGTAGCTGGTGGGTTATTGGGGGGGCCGCTTGTGGGTGTGCTGAGCGGAGTGATAGCGGCAGGACACAGGGTTCTTTTGTTGGACACCGGGATGACGACAGCCCTCGTCTGTGGAGCGTCGTCAATACTAGAGGGAGCGTTTGCCGGGGTGATGTCCGTTTATTCGCACAAATTCAAAAAACTCTGGGTGCTCGCCATGCTCACCGTTATTCTGTGCGAACTGTTTCGCAAGCTGATGTTGCTGATGTTTATAAAGCCTTTTGGTCTTGCCTTTCATCTTGTTGAAAATCTAACGGTGCCGATGCTTTTGATCAACTCCCTTGGTGTTGCTCTTTTTATAACTTTTATTGAAAACGCTGCGCGTCAATTAGAAGAGCACAAGGCGGCACAGATGGAGATCGCTCTGGCTATGACAGAGGAGATATCCACGTCCTTTAAAAAAGGATTGATAGGTGATAATTTGAAAAAAGTGGTTAAGACGATAGAAGAAAACACTGATTTCAGTGATATCATCATAACGGACACATCTTCAAGGATTATATGCAATCATATCTCTTGCAGCGGTGTCCCGGATGTGGCTATTAAAGAACTTAAGAAGAAGGTAGAAAGTGAGGATCTCCTGTCTTTTATAGAGTTTTCTCACGATGGCATTCATTTCATAGCGGCTCCTTTGATTGACGAAATGAAGATTGCCGGGTTTATTTTGCTGGGTAAAAAACAGTCACCCAGTATATACGACTATAAGTTTGCCCAAGGGTTGGGTAAACTCTTTTCCGTCCAACTGACAATAGGAAACTTGGAGTACCGCTCAAGCCTTCTTAAAGAAGCTGAGATTAAAGTGCTTCAAACGCAGATAAATCCCCACTTTCTTTTCAACTCTCTCTCCGTGGTCAGTTCTCTTTGCCGCACCAGCCCCGAAAAAGCGCGCACGATGATCGATCGTTTGGCTGATTTTTACCGAAAAAATCTGCGGATCAATTCGCAGTTCGTATCTGTACAGGAGGAAATAGAGCATATTGAAGCCTATCTGGATATCATAAAAACCCGATACGCCTCTAAGATAAGAATTCTGTACGATGTTGATAAATTGTTGGATTGCTACTTGCCCCCGTTGAGTCTTCAACCCCTGGTTGAGAATTCCATCAAACACGGCTTGCTGCCCAAAAAGGAGGGCGGTCTCATCTCTATACGGGCAAAGCGGGATAAAGAGCGCAATCGGGTAAAAATAGAGGTGGAAGATGACGGCAAGGGCTTTGATCCAAGCGCTGCGAAGCCGGATGATTCCAACCTGATCGGTCTCAGCAACGTACGCAAGCGGCTGCAAAACTGTTTCGGAGATGATCTCACGTGGCAATTGGAGACGAAACCCGGCATGGGGACAAGAATAACCATTATCATTCCGGTTTTATCTAACGTTTAAGATCGTAGGAGGTGTCCTTTCGTGTGTAAAATATTCATCGTGGAGGACGAACTGTACGTTCGGGATGAAATCAAGTTTATACTAAAAAAGCACGCCTCCCTAGAGGTTGTAGGAGAGGCCGATAATTCTCTCGACGCCGTGCTTGGAATACAGAACACAAATCCGAACGTCGTTTTTCTTGATATCAAATTAGGTGACCTTGACGGCATTACGCTTGCTAAAAAAATAATAGAGATGAACAAGGATATAAAAATAGTCTTTGTGACGGCTTTTGACCATTACGCGGTGGAGGGGTTTGAGTTGAATGCGGTGGACTACGTTTTAAAGCCCTTCAGCGAGGAGCGTTTGGCAAAGACGGTGAAAAGAATAATCCATGATGAGCCGACCGAGTCTAAATCGGCCATTCCTTCGAAGGCGAACGACAAACTGATCATGAAAGATAACAAGGTATGGAAAATCGTCGATATCAAAGATATCTGCTATTTTCAATGTCAAGATCATGTCACAACTGCTGTTACGGTGTCTGGATCCTATACTTTGGGGTACACGCTGAGAGATTTAGAGGCGCAGCTTCCCGAAAACACTTTTATCCGTATCCACAAGAGTTTCATATTGAATATAGGCTTTATCCACGAGATTATCCCATGGTTTAACTATACTTATAAAATAACCATAAAAAACGGATGCGGTGAACTGCCTGTTGGCCGCAGTTATATGAAAAAATTTAAATCCGCCCTTATGCTATCTTAAAGCAACGCAGCGTTCGGATATACCGATGTGTTTCACGACACAAATACGGCAACTTGCGAGTGATTTAATGCATCTTACGGGCGAATACTTTGTTTTTTTTCGCCAAGCCCTATAATCTAACTGGATCCATTCCCGGGAAGTGTCATATTCATAACTCTCATAAAATGTAAGGTGCGGACAGCTCGATAACGACTGTCTTACTGCATGTTTTTGTCGTAAAATCCAAAAGGAGTGTGTGATAAATGATGAAGCAAAAGAAGTCTCTATTTAAAACTTTAATGGTCACATTTTTTGTCGTTGCAGCAATGGTTATCGTAATGGGCCCATCAAGCGGTGCTTTTGCCGCAACGAAGGCCGGTTGGCCAGACCAGCTCCGCTTCATGGCGGGGCCTCCCGGCGGTAACTGGTTTGCCCTCGGCACCGCCCTTGCGGAAACATGGACGAAAGAGGGGATGCCCAAAACAACCAGTACTTCCGGCGGGGGTGTCGCCAATATCATAAACGCGGCAAACGGGCGCGGGGATTTTGGTTTTTCCGTCACCTCACTTTTGGGCGCGGCGATAAAAGGCGAAGCCGATTTTGAGGGTAAGCCGGTTAAAAACGCCGTTATCATGAGCAACCTCTACACTCAGTACACCTACTTCATCATGCGCAAAGACTACGCCGAAAAGAACGGCATTAAATCCGTTGGGGATATCATAAAGAAAAAATTACCCATCCGTTTTGCCACGCTGAAACCGGGTACGGCATCCGAGTTTGTGGTCAACGCGCTCTTTAAGAAGGGATTCGACATAGACTATAAAAAAGAGTTTAAGAGCTGGAAGGGCTCTATTGAATACGCCTCTTATGAGGGAGGAGCGGATCTTTTGGCCGATAACCACCTCGACTGTTTCGCGTTTTCAGTGGGCAGAATCGCCTCCATCATCATGAACATTGAAAGCAAGATAGATATCGTCATTTTGCCGGTTGAGCAGAAAGCGCTTGATCTTCTTGCGAACGCATACGGAACGGTCACCTTCACCATTCAGCCGGGGGCATACAAAAGCGTAACCAAGCCCATTAAGACGGTTGGAGATTATACCTGTATCGTTGTCCGAAAGGATCTTCCCGAAGATCTTGTTTTTGAATTGAACAAGGTCTTATGGAATAAAAAATCGGCGCTTGTCAACGTGGTCAAGGATATGAGCGAATTGGAACCCGGCATGGCTCTGCCTAAAAAAGTACCGTCACACCCCGGATCCGTAAAATTCTGGGGCGGAATTCTCAAGAAAAAATAAAACAGCTGTTTTTACACAGAATCAAGAGCACAAGCCCCTTACCCTGAAGAGTAGGGGCTTGGCTTTGTTTTAACTGGAATAGCAACAAAAACAGGAGGTCAAGAAATGAGAAAATTGCAGGGAGTTCAAGGCCGTATCGTCTACGTTTACGTATTGCTGATGGGGCTCTTTCACCTTTATACAGCCGCCGCCGGAAATTTTGAGGCCTATCTCCAGAGAACGTTACACCTTACATGGGTACTTCCCTTAGCCTTTATCCTATTCCCGGCTACTTCGCGTTCACCAAAGGACAGAGTGCCGGTGTACGACTGGATCATCGCGCTTGTTTCCACTATTCCCGGAATCTACGGAATACTCAACTACACCATGATAACCGAACGTATCCAGCAAGTGGATCCTCTCACTACGCTGCAGATTGTTCTCGGCACGATGCTGGTCGTGTTTCTTCTGGAGGCGACCAGGCGCATCGTCGGGATACCGCTTGCTATGATAGCCCTTCTTTCAATCCTATATATGATCTTCGGCCATAAGATGTCGGGAATCATGCAGGGGTACGAATTTTCCTTTGCGGAGATCATAGAGCACCTTTACCTGACGGACGAAGGGATTTATTCAATGCCGCTGGGGGTATCCGCTACTTTTGTCATGATCTTTCTTATTTTCGGAGGTTTTCTCGAAAAAAGCGGAGCTGGAGGCTGGTTTATGGACGTAGCCCAAGCCTTTACAGGTCAGGCCCCCGGAGGTCCTGCCCAAATAGCAGTTTTAAGCTCCTGTCTCTTCGGTTCTATCAGCGGATCGGCCGTTGCGAATGTATACAGTACCGGTACTTTTACGATTCCTTTGATGAAAAAAATTGGCTACCAACCGTACTTTGCCGGAGCTGTGGAAGCGGTGGCAAGCTCCGGAGGACAGCTCATGCCTCCGGTCATGGGTGCGGGAGCATTCTTGATGGCTTCTTTTCTTGGCATGCAGTATAAGGAGGTCATGATCGCCGCCATATTCCCCGCCATTCTTTATTACGGTGCCGTCTTTCTCATGGTGCGCTTGCGGGCGCTGAAAATGGGGCTAAAAGGACTCTCAAAAGAAGATCTTCCCTCAAAGAAGGCTGTATTGTCAAAGCTTTATATGCTTTTGCCGATAGCCGGGCTTGTCTATCTGCTTCTTGTCGGGTACACGCCGATGAGGGCGGCCCTTGTCGGCATATATCTCGCCTGGTTTGTATCCTTTTTCTCGTTTGAGAGCATTCAAAAAACAGGCGATGCCGCGGAAAAAGCAAAAACGGCGGCAAAGGCGGTAGCCTTGCTCTCCGTCTGTATCACCGGTGCTTTGATCGCGTTCCCGTCTTTGCTCGCCAGCATGTCCGGGACGGTCAGTTTCTTTATATTCGGAGGTTATTTGCTTCTGGCGTCGCGTTTCAATCCCGGGATGAATACCCGCGATGTTCTGGATGCCATTGAATCGGGTTCGCGAGGGATACCTCTTGTGTGTGTCGCGTGTGCGACGGCGGGAATTGTTCTTGGCGCGGTTTCGCTCACCGGTATAGGGGGGAAATTGGTTGGTTTTGTCATCGCCTTTGCCGGGGATTCAAGGCTCCTCGCCCTTGTGCTTGTCATGATCGTCTCGACTCTTCTGGGTATGGGGCTTCCCACAACAGGGGCATATATACTGGCAGCGGCTCTGGGTGCACCCATACTGGTGAAGTTGGGTTTTATCCCTTTGGCGGCGCACTTGTTTGTTTTTTATTACGCCATTATGTCAAACATAACGCCTCCTGTCGCCCTTGCTGCGTACGCGGCAAGCTCCATCGCGGGTGCAAACCCCAACAAAACAGGTTTTCAGGCGATGCAGCTCGGATTTCTGGCGTTTGTTGTGCCGTTTGCCTTCTGTTATGACCCGGGACTTCTTATGCAGGGAGACTTTTCCCAGAATGCATGGGCGGTTCTCAGCGGATTTACCTCCATGTTCGCGTTTGCGTATATGTGGATGGGGTATATATCCAAACCCATCCCGGCCTGGATGCGCCTTCTTTTGGGGGCAGCGGGGCTTGCTTGTCTGACCCCGTATCCCTCCTATATAGCCGGTGGGCTTGTGGTTACGATAGCCGCTTTTGTTTACTGCAAATACATGCCTGTAAAAAACCAAATAGCTTCCTGATTTTTGTAGAGCAAAACGAAGAGATCGGGTTCCTTTAACAGGAACCCGATCTCTTCGTTTTATTCAAAGAAACGATGAGGTGAGAAATTCCCTCAACCCAAAAGAGTGGTATGAAGGATACTACTTACAGATTGGCCCCGGGATAGGGAGTACCTTTTTCCCAAAAGCTTCGTTGATGATCATGGCACCGCTATAGTAAACGGCAATGAGAGCGGCGGCGAGAAGCGCGTGCCCCGGTATGACGATGTAGCCGTGGGGCAGTATCTTAAGATCCGCCAAAACGATGAACGGGATAGCGACATCCAAACAGAGGACAATTCCGGTAAGAGGCAGGGGAGCTCTGAAAAAAGCCGGTGTCCAGAGCGCGGTCACAAGCCCGAGAGCCATCCATGCGTAGCCGTCAATACGCGTATCCAGAGGGATTCCATTGTGGGCGCAGATAAACTTTATGATCGCACCCAATCCGCCCGCGAGCATGAAAAAGGCGCTGAAGTAAATAAAAGTATTGCCCCTGTGTGATTTCCGTTTTTGAGATCGATTAAGCCTACGATAACTTGTACTACAAATCCGCCGATAAGCCACGTGCCTAAAAGTAGGGATGCGCTTGAATCAACCTTTCCAGTTTGTAACGCATAAAAACAAAAACAAGCTACGGCAAGAGCTACCAGCCCTGCAGGTGATGGATTGGACCACTTCTCATTCATTCTACTACCCCTTTATTGAGTGAAATTTTGTGTATTGTATCGTAAAAAAGACCATTTGTCACAGTCTTTCACAGGCATAAAAAAACCTCCGGAGCACGCAGTCGTTTTTTATACTTTCTTGTGCTCCGGAATTCAGGCGTTGAGACGGGTCGGCAGAATCATTGTTATTGATTATTCATTGGAATGTTTTTCCAGCCATCGATACGCACATTCGGCAAGAATAGCCGCACCGACAGGCATCACGCTTTCGTTAAATTTAGTAGATGGATTATGCATGCTGACTTCATACCCCTCCGGTATGCTGCCTGCCCCCAGCAGGAAGAAGGCGGATGGAACCAAGTCTGCTACAAATGTAAAGTCCTCCCCGCCGCCCAGTTTGCCGTTTGGAGAAAGCATTTCCTCCGGTAAAATCTCACCGATATAGCCGATCAATTCGTCTACAAGAGCGGAATCATTCATCAGTGCAGGGCTTCCGTACACGAAGTCTACCTCGGCTTTCCCGCGGAAAGTGGCGGCGACATTTTGAGAAATCTCAACCACGCGTTTTTTTAAAAACTCCCTCATTTGGGGACCGGATCCTCGGATTGATGCCTCTAAAACCGCACTTCCGGCCACAGAGTTACATGTGGTGCCTCCTTCCATTTTGCCCACAAGAAGGAGGGAATGGTCTGTGCTGGGGATTTCTCTGGCAATAACCTCCTGCAGTGAGATAATAATGTGGGCGGCAATGTTGATGGCATCTACGCCGCGCTCAGGCATGGAGCCGTGTGTGTCCTGTCCTTTTATCTCAATGCGGACAGCATCTCCGGAATTTGTAATGGCACCCTTGCTATAGCAAATCATCCCGGATTGTGAAAAATCCATACCCGTTATAACGTGAAGTCCAAAGGCCGCGTCCACATCCGGGTTTTTCAGCAAGCCATGCTCTATCATGTCCTTTGCGCCGCTCAGTAGTTCCTCTGCGGGTTGAAACATGAGCTTAACGGTTCCGGCCAAATCTTTTTCCTGTTCTTTCAAGAGTTTAGCGGCACCCAGCAACATGGCCGGATGCATATCATGACCGCAGGAATGGCAGTGGCCGTTGGTTGCTGCAAAATCGAGGCCGCTGAGATCCTGCATCGGCAGTGCATCTGTGTCCGCCCTTAGTAGGATGGTTTTTCCCGGCTTGCCAACCGTTGCGACCACGCCTGCTTTGCCGACCAGGGTGGGTGTATAGCCATATTCTTGCAATTTTTTCATGATGAAAGCAACGGTTTGAGGCAGGTCAAAGCCTACTTCTGCAAAGTTGTGTAGAATTCTACGATTTTTAATGATTTCATCTTCCATAGAGCGCGCATTTTTTAAGAAATCAGTCATCATTCCATACCGCCTTTCATATCAAATCATCGAAACAATATCGGTGAAATCGTACTTACCGGAACCACCGATGCAATGCTACCCGAGACCACACCATTTGTAAAATAGTGTCCTTTTTCAAGCGAGATGCAGAATATTCAGGACATGCGTGTTTTTGTACGGTATAATCGTTTTGACACAATTTGAGGGGGTGACTCCGTGCAAAAGCCGATACTCAAAGTTTTTATGGAACAGCCCGCATCCTCCGTTTGTTGAGGTTCTTTTGCTTATGGGGAGGATGAAATGAGAGGATACCCCATGAAGGCTGATCGTGCATTAGCCTCCGAAATGCTCCTTCACATTAATGAAAAATACAGGGGGCGTATTGATATTTTCTGCATTGATCCCCGCAATATTTTTTGGTTTTTTGATCTGATCCGCTTTCGCGTGAAAGCAATGGATATTGTCTGGGTTTTGAACGGCAAAGTGTTTTTTCGCGGTGTTCCGGAGTGGGCGCTTATTGATTCCGTACTTGGGGGAACTCTTGCACCGGAAACGCAACCGTTCTTGAAAAGTGATGAGGTGTGATGAAATAAGAGACAACAGCTTCGTCCATGGACGTTTTGCCGCTGCAAAAATATTGCGAATGTAATAAAAATCCCGCCTTCTTCTTGACGTCTCTCGAAAGGCTGTTATAATTTGGGATCGTCAGTGTTGTATTGGCCGGTGTAGCTCAGTTGGTAGAGCAGCGCACTCGTAATGCGCAGGTCTCCGGTTCGAGTCCGGACATCGGCTCCAGGAATAATAAGGGCTTAGGGGATTTTCCTCTAAGCCCTTTTTTTATCTGCACATTCAAACAGTGGTTCTGCCTGTTCGTCGTTTGGCTCCGTGTAAAAGTATTTCAGAAATGGGGTGTGTATTCGTGGCATATAGTGAGTTAATCAAAAACTTTTCTTGTATACGCGATTATATGCGCCAGTTTCTTGTTTATGGGTTTCGCAGCCGAGATGAGTTTCTCTCTAAAAGTGCTCGCAGCTATGATAATGAAAAGCGGCGGGCGGAAAGCTGGCTATCCGGGTATCTGTCTTTCAAACAAGATGCAAACGGTAAATCCGTCTTTATATCTGTTGATAGCCGCCAGATTCCCTTTAATCCGCTGTACAAGGCCTGGAAGGCCTCCTGTTTCACCAAAAATGATGTCAGCTTGCATTTTATATTGCTGGATATTTTGGCGGACGGTATCAGCCGAAGCATTTCCGAAATACTGGAATGCATCGACGGGGAATATCTCAACGTGTTTGAGAGGGCGGAGATGATAGAGGAATCAACTCTTCGGAAAAAGCTGAGAGAATATATTGAAATCGGGTTGATTTCAGCGGAAAAAAACGGCAAGCAACTGATGTACCGTTTATGCCAATGTGATACGAACTTAGCGCAGTGGCGGAACGCCGTAACCTTTTTTTCTGAGTATAATCCGTTGGGGGTCATCGGCAGTTTTGTATTGGATAAATACAATGCGGCAGAAAATATCTTTTCATTTAAGCACCGCTATCTTCTCTTTACTCTTGACAGCGGTATCCTCTTACATCTGCTTTTTGCTATGAACGAGCAAAGAAAAATTGAAATTGAAATAAACGGTGCCAAGGGTGGAAAGGCAGGACAGTGCACCGCGCTTCCCCTGAAGATTTATACCAGTGTTCAAGGCGGCAGGCAGTATCTTGCCGCATATACTTTCTGGAAAAAGCGAGTGGCCTTTTTCCGTCTGGACAGCATTAAAAAAGTCAAAATCCTTGATGCGGTCGAGGATTATGCTGTCTATCAAAATCGTCTGAGAGAGGAACAGCCTCATATTTGGGGTGTTTCTATCCGCCAAGGTGTCCCGGAGCATATTGAGATGGAATTGACGATTGATCATAAAGACAGACATATCGCCCATCGATTGAAAAGAGAAAAACGTTGTGGGGAGGTCGTGCAATTGGATGATAAGACCTGGAGATTCTCCGCTGATGTTTATGACGCTTGGGAGCTGTTACCCTGGATTCGTACTTTTACCGGAAGAATTATCAGGCTGACTTGTTCAAACAAAAAAGTTGAAGAGCAGTTTTGGATGGACTTAGCCTCACTGACCCAACTGTACGAAGGTGATAGCCATGATATTTAGCGAAGTCTATTCAGCTTATTTCAACGCAATGGCCATGGCAATATCCGAGGCTCAAAAACAAGCCCTTACACCGGAAAAGCTATTGCAGATTATCAGTGAAAAGGCTTTTTCCGAAAGTGCTCTTGCGATACTACCCGCTATAAAAAACGAAGAATGGCTCGTTATGAATAAAGATTTGCGAACGCCGATAAAACATAGGCCGCAAATGCCATTAACCATCCTCCAAAAACGTTGGCTTAAATCGTTGCTGACCGATCCTCGAATGGCTCTGTTTGATGTTGATATAACGGGACTTGAGGACGTGGAAGCGTTGTTTAGCCATCGTGATTTTGTGTATTTTGACAAGTACAATGATGGGGATCCCTTCCATGACGAGCGTTATACCATAAACTTCAAAAAAATCCTTGCCGCCTTAAAGGAAAAGAGGCGCATCCGTATAAAATACCGAAGCAGGCGTAATGCGCAAATCGACGCCCATTACATTCCCATGAAACTGGAATACTCTTCAAAGGACGATAAATTTCGTTTGAAAACAGTGGATGACCAATACGTTGTCTATATCAACATCGCAAGAATCATAGAATGCCAATTGTTTGAGACGTACGATGAATGCGAGCTCTTGCTCCCGAAACGCAAAGAGTATGCTCTAACGTTCTTGTTGAAAGATGAGCGGAATGCTCTTGATCGCATCATGTGCCATTTTTCTGACTGCCGTAAAGAAACGCGCCATCTGGGGAATGATCGCTATCAAGTGGAATTATGGTATGAATCACGAGATGAAACGGAGATTCTGATACGCATTTTATCTTTTGGACCGATGATAAAGGTTATTGCTCCCGGAAGTTTTGTCGCTCTGATTAAGGAAAGACTTACGATGCAAAATGCGATACAAAAATAAAGTTGCGGCTCAGCTCCACGAGTTCGCAACTTTTTTTCCATGATTTCCTTTGCTCGGAGCAATAGAATGGTCCGTGTAAAGCGCAGATGTCAACCGATAGGACAGATGCAGAGTGATGTTTTATTTAGACTCCAACCTAAAACGACGCGAACAGCAATAAACAAAAGTGTCGCAGGTTCAATTCCTGCTCGGGTAACCGATAGCTCAGTTGGCAGAGCCGTAAAAAGCGCGTCGTGTCTAAAAAATAAAAGGCGTGTTCAGCAATCAATCCTCCGATTAAGTGATGAATCCGGTACGGATTCCACGCCTTGTCTTTAGGTTGAAAACGGAAAAGGCACACACAGCAATCCTCAAAAACGACTTCAATGAGTTGAATCTGTGCCTT
>JAGPAO010000193.1 GCA_018063805.1 Synergistaceae bacterium
AGCTCAGCGAAGCAGACAGGGACGTTTACTTACAGGCGATCCACGCTTTCAGAGGCTGCAAACCCAACGAAGAGATCCGCATCAACCCAAGGGACTTTCTTTTGAGCATCGGCAGACAGGATGGGACGGAAAACAGAAGATGGCTCTGGAATGCCGTCAGAAAAATGGCCAAAACCCTCCTTGAAATCACGATCAGCCTTCCGGACGAGAGGAAAATAAAATTCGTAGGATCGCTGCTCGCGATAGCCTCCGAAGAAACAAACGGCATCCCCGACGAAATACGGATGCGCCTTCCCCTAGACGCATTGCGCCTCTACAACACCGACAGCAGAACTTTACTGAGCATGAGAAGACGCCTCTCACTCAAAGGCCCAGGCAGCCAACTGGCAAAATCGCTCCAATCAAAAATTTACTCCCATAAAGCCCCGTTTCCCATGAAGATCGAGACGATTCGGGAGCAGTGCGGCTCAAAAACCGCAAGGACACTTGATTTCAAGAAAAAGCTCATCCTGGCGCTTGACCTCTTGATTAAAAATAACGACATCAAAAGCTACTCCATCTCAAAAGACGGCCTGGTAGAAATCCAGCGCAAAGAGTCATAACCCGCCGCAATATTTGAAATCTCCCTATGTATATCGATCCCAAAAACTTGTATAACGATCCCATCCGCATGTATATCGGTCCCACGGCTTGTATAACGATCCCGAAAAACATGTATATCGGTCCCAGATTTCATGTATAACGGTCCCAAAATCAAACTTTGACCATCTATGATAATCCATGAACAGCAAGCGATGATGCGCTTTACACAAAGCCTGCTAACTATCTTTTAACTATTCTTTAACTAAAAGAATAAGAGAGAATAAGGGAAGGAAAAACTACCATGGCACAGTGAATAATTCCCTGTGTCCTTGAGTGAGGGTATAAATACCGATCAGATCATGCCAGCAAGATAGGCATAGTCCCCTGCTTTTCGGGCGACACTTTAGCCGGCTTGGGAACGACTGTTGAAAGAGGCTGATATTGAGAATTTTAGGTGGCACGACATATGCCATGATTTTACGCCTCAGCTTGTCATGAAAGGCGTTGACCTAAACACCGTCCGCGAGCTCCTCGGACATGCGGATCTCAATATGACATTACGGTATGCGCACCTTGCGCCTGAAGCGAAGATGAAGGCAGTTGAAATGTTAGATGCTAAGTTTATGTGATAAGTTTTTGATATGGACAAAATAATTCCGGTTAAACCATTTGAAGATCAACGCATCCGAACGGGATGAAGAGAAACAGGAATGGCTTTTCTCTATTGTGGATACTGCCAGCATCCTAGCAGAGAGCGTTGACGGGAGAAAATACTGGAATAAGCTTAAACAACGCCTAAAGAAGAAGGATATGAAACGGTGGCAAATTGTCACCAGTTGAAATTGAAGGCAACTGATGGCAAAATGAGGCTGACCGATGTTGCCAATACAGAGCAGTTGTTGCGAATCATTCTATCCATCCCCTCCCCCAAGGCAGAGCCGTTCAGATTATGGTTTGCTATGGTCTGCCGGGAACGAATCGACGAAACGATTGATCCGGAACTCACTATTGAACGCGCTGTTGAAACCTATCTGAAAAAGGGCTATGGCCGTGAATGGATCAATCAGCGCTTACAGGCTATTCAGGTTCGGAAAGAGCTTGCAGACAAATGACACAATCGCGGCGTTCAAAAGAGTGTAGAATACGCCATTCTGACGGACGAAATTACCCAAGCATGGTCTGGACACTCCACACGCCAATATAAAATGGTTATTCCACTCCGCAAGAGCCGCGTGTCTCCATTTACAGAGCCATTTGTCTCCAAATAGAGAGCCGGGGTTCTCCTGTTCGGGAGCATACCACATAACAGGTTCTGTGGGGATTGCCCAATAAGGCAATCCCCTGAATTTGAATGGGCTTAGCCCATTTTTGTCGCGGTGTTTTTCTTGAAGCTTTTTCTTTTACGCATTGAATCCTCCCCGTCAATGACTATCTCGTAAGAGTTGTGAATGATCCTATCCAAAACAGCATCGGCAACCGTGTTCTCCCCAATGCGTTCGTGCCATCCGGCGGGTGCGAATTGTGACAAAAAGACTGTGGAGGCATTTTTGTGTCGCGCCTCAATGATCTCCAATAAGCTTTGAGCGGCGATGGCATCCAGCTGTGTGAGGAGCCACTCGTCCAAAATAAGCAGGTCGTATTTTCGATATTGGGCTACGGCTTTTCGGTAGGTTCCGTCGCCCTTGGCGATAGAAAGATCAACGAGTAGTTCCGGCAGGCGGATGTATTTTACGGATATGAATTTTCGGCAAGCAGCGTTGCCCAGAGCACAGCCGATATAGGTTTTCCCCGCACCTGTAGCGCCCATAATGACTACGTCACGGTGTTCAGCGATGTAGGTGCAAGTGGAAAGACGCGCAAAGAGGGTACGGTCCAGCTTGCGATCTTTGTGGTATTCAATATCCTCCAAACAGGCGTCACTGTCCTTTAGGGTGGCTTTCAAAAGCAATCGCTGAAGCAGTGTGTTGCGGCGTTTTAGGTGTTCCGCATCGACCAAAAGCCCGAAGCGATCGGCAAAGGAAAGCTGTGACATCTCCGAGCTTTCCATCTGTTCTTGAAAGGCGGTTGCCATACCACGGAGCTTCATTTGACGGAGTTTTTCGAGAGTCTGCTCATTCAACATTGTCTTCACCTCCGTAGTATTTCGCCCCCCTGATAAAACCATGGCATTCGCTGTTCTTGCTGTTTTTTACGGCATTTGGGGATAACAGTTTGTCTTGTCCGGATTTCAAAATGGCGCATAGGTTACGGTACGTTGGGTGCTGTGTGTAGCTGAGAGCTCTGGCGCATGCGGCCTCTAAGCGCTCAACGCCATACTTGTCGCTCATTTTGAGAATACCCATGCAGGTGCGATACCCCTGCTGTTCCACTTTGCATCCGGCAAGTACGGAGCGGATCACTTCCGCGATGTTTGGCCCCATAGTTTGTGCCCACGAGGTGAATCTTTCCGTATTCCACTCCGCGATTTTCCGATGCTTTTGAGGCATGTGCTCCTCTACAGTCCGATACTGTCCGGGATATCCCCTCAGGCGTGGGTGAGAGGCAATGCGAAGTCCGTTGTAAAAAACTTCCACCATTTGTCTTGTGATTCGCACGTCTGCCTGATGCTTAATATATTCATAAGGGACGCTGTAGTACTGGCTGTCAACGCAGATATGATAGTTGAATGCGACGATTGCCTTCTTCCACGTAGCAATTTCATAGTGTGTCATTGGAAGAGGCAGCAACGCATCTCGCTCTTCGTCAAGGAACGTGCTTTTTCGGCTACCGGGGCGCTTTTGGAATGGGCGATCGTTGTAGTCAACCAGTTTTTTAACGATATCTTCGTTTAATTCCTTCACAGAGAAGTATGTCTGGTTTCTGAGTGCGGCAAGGATCCACGT
>JAGPAO010000064.1 GCA_018063805.1 Synergistaceae bacterium
GCATAATACTTTAGCATCTCCTTCATAAAGCAACGATGGGGATGATAGAATGTCAGAAAAAATACTACAAGAAATATCGCCGGATTCCGTTCGTCGAGTAGCAATCCAGACACGTTTCGATGAGGAGACGTACGCCAAGGGCAAGATACTTGCCGCCATTTACGATGAATCCTTCAACGCCATTCTGGTTCGTGCTCTCAGAAACGAAATCAGACGGTACGAAGAAAAACAAGGTGAACTGCCCCGACAAATTGATCCGGTGGATTGACTGCCCCTTGCTCTGCCGGATCTCTCTTCCAACCGGAGAGATCATAGTTGACTCGGAATCGCGAATCAATTGCATCTGACTTTAACGCTTCAAACCTATCTCGGAAGAATACCCACGGAATCATTAAATAAAGCACCATAAACAAAAATTATATCTATGCTAAAATCATCATTTAGATTCTTCGGAGATTTATGCATAAGGCTGGATGATATAACGTAACACTGCGCCTTTTGTCGCATCTCATCTAATCGGAGGAATAATAGATGACACAGAACTGTGAATCGATTACACCTGATTTTGATGGAAAGTTTCCACCCCAATCCACGAGATCAATCCTTACAAAAAAGTTTCTTCTTTTTCGAGAGGATCGCGAAAAAATCCGCCGACGAATGGAAAATTACGTACTGGATTATCCATTGCACGAGACAGGAGCAACGCGCAAATACGAGCTACTTGAGGAACAATATTCCGTAAACACGCCCAATCTGAACCATCTCATCTTCAGCAAGGGCGGCTCTTCCCTCTGGAGTGCAAGAGACATCGCCATCGTTTTGGGGCGCAATGTGTCAAGCGTCTCACGAACCCTCAAAAAAATGTACGAAAAGACTGAATGGGCGGAACGCCTGACGGCTCTTTCCGTAACACCGGAAAATCCGGGACGAGACGCAGTAACGCTCTATCACTCAGAGGTTTTTGATACTATCGTGGACTACTTTGAATATGGGTATCTGGAACGCATAACACACCCCCGGAACGGAATACCGATGATGAAGGAGGAGCGGGAGGCAGTATTTACCTTCTGGCGTGCCCTAAAAAAAACCAACAACATTACTATAAATGAATATACCCAAACACTTTCTCTGAATGCCTCACGGGAATCATCCCTTGCAGCTATCTACGAGAATCTGCGCATGATCATCAAACACGCTTTCTCAATCAAAATGGGAACCTTTTTTCTATTACTTGTCGCCATGATTTACGAAATGTCCCGACGCTACGCGTGGTTCAATATAGTCATGCCCATTCTGTCGCTATTGACTCTCATCTCTGTGCTGATCATAATACCTAGGCGCAAGCGGCCCACCACACCGTGGTTGCTGGATACAGGTGCCGGTGCCATAATGTTTTGCCTACTCTGGATACTCGCGACGATTGCGACTCCGGATGGAATCATGAAGCGGTTGTTGCCGTCCACCCCCCTCTTATCCATGATTAATCCGGCCCCCCAAGAAGCAATTGTCACATCCGTCCAATCCACCCCACTCTCCTTGGAACATCAAGCTCCAAACATAAAAGTTTCTTCACAAAAACCAGAGATCAGGAAAAACCCTTCCCTAAAGGAGAAGGAAGTGAACGAACCTTCCTCCAAACAAAATAAAAAAAGTAATCAGACAATTCCTACTCAAAGCTCAGAAAAAATAAAAAATGGCCCTGAGCGGATGGAAAAAACGCACCCTAATATTCCGTCACAAAAACAGACGGATAGAACCGCTATAGGGAAACAAACACAAGCAGGTGCCTGGGTCGAATACTCCGGGAACGACGAAGACACGTTTGACGTGTGGATCCGCACCCAAAGCCCCGCCAAAGAAATTCTCTATCGATTAACTCCATCCGGCGATTTCAAATCCACCGGTTTCTCCAAAGACAAAACCCCCGATGGCTGGTATTTCCCCATACGCGCCCTTACATTACGAAAAAAAAGGGACATCCTGCTTAGTATCAAATATATTGGTATTGATGGCGAAGAGCACGGTCCTTATGAAATAAAATTACGATTAGATGTTGAACGAGGCAAAGAGATTCAAAACATCCTGGACAAGATAGATTGGGTAGATTTCACCTTTGATGATAAAACGGGCACTAATATTTACACGCGCGTGCCTAAAGAATTAAAATTTCGGTTAAGAGAAGAGAACATCGTGGCTAGAATCCTATACGGCATCAACAGAAAGACTCCCAATATGGAACGCAAGCTCGCGATTTCCAAAGACGGAGTGCCTATGGAGACACTTGTTTCGCTTCTGCTCAACAACTCCAAGGAGAAAGTATGGTTCGTTTCCGTGCAGATTTTCTTCTCTGACGGAACGTCTACCGAAACACGAATATTCGACAACCCCGATGTGGATCTGTACGAGAAAAAGCCAGATTAGAAACTGCCTAATGTGTTATCATCTAAACTGGAATCCCCTATTAAATACGGTTGGGAACCCGCCTGAGGAGACTTTTGATGCTTTATCGGGATTTGGATACGGAGAAGGCCAAAAGATATATTTTAGAGTGCACAGACCTCTTTCCCAAGGACGCGACGCTTTTTGCCTACGAATTTGGCAGAAACGAGAGCGACGGGGACGGCTATGTGAACTATGTCTTCCGCGTGTGGGAGGATAAGGGCCGATCGGTCATCATCAAACAGTCCAAACCTTATCTTAAAATTTTCGGCGAGGGCGTTTTTCCCCTCTCCGTCCAGCGTAACAACGCCGAAGCGGACATCATCAAAATACGATCCGCTATCACGCCGGAATTCGTCCCGGCGCTACTCCACAAGGACAGCGAGAATAATCTTTATATCTGCGAAGACTGCGGGCACTTAAACATCATGCGCTTTGAGCTCTCCAAGGGAAAGAGATTCCCCCTGTTCCCGGAACAAATAGCGGCCTTTATGGCTAAGAACCATTTTTACACCTCAGAGCTGTACCTTGACCCCAAAACCCACAAGGCGCTTGACTGCCGCTTCACCAACCCGGATATGCGGTTGATTATGGAAAAAATTCTCTTTTTAAGGGATCCGTTGGTTGATAGCGCCGACTTCGAGTTTATCGAACCGGATGCGCTGCATCGGGCGGCGTCGGATGTGTTTTGGGAAAAACGGGACGTTCGGATTGAACTGCTGAAACTGCGCGATGTTTATATGAAAAAACACGAGTGTCTCGTCCACGGCGATCTCCACACATCCAATATCATGATTAATGAACGCGAGATGAGGGTTTTTGATATGGAATACGCCCATATGGGCCCCTACTCCGCCGACTCCGGGTATCTTCTAGGCAACCTGCTCTACACCTATATCACCTGGTTCTACCATGACGAGTGGACGGAGGCCGAAAGAGCCCGATACCGAGAGGACGTTTTAGGGTATATCAAGGGATGCGCCGACGCTTACTTCCGCGTTTTTACGGAGTGTTGGAAGCGCGACGCAAAGGATATTTTCAGGCAGTACCCGGAGTACCTCGACGATTTATACGCGACCCATATTAAAGAGATGTGCGGTTTTATGGGGACGCAAATATCCAGCCGCGTCGGCGGCTATACGGACACACCGGACTTTAACGCCGTGGCAAACCCGCACAAACGCAACCAAGCGCGAGCGCTCGCCATGGTGACAGCCTATAATCTGATTATGAAAAGAAATGAAATGAGTAGCATCGATGACATTATCGAGCTGGTTCAAAAAACCGCCGCTATTTTCCATCAGCTCACGTAGGTACAGAAACCACCACGCAAGGATCACGCATCCCCAAAAGCTAAAACATCTGCCCTTTTTGTGGTAAAGTCTCTCCATTCCCTTTTGAATAGCGTCAAATCGGGACTTGATATGAATCTATCCCTATGAGGTGAATTTATGAAAAACAGACAGCCCAATAACGCGGATATCCGAGCCAACGAAGTGATGCGTGTGACGCTGATCGGCTTTGCCGTTAATTGCTTTCTGACTCTTATTAAATATGCAGCCGGAGTCTTGGGACACAGCGGTGCGATGATTGCAGACGCGACGCACTCCCTTTCCGACATTATCACGGATTTTGCCATTCTTTTCGGTTTTTTATTCGTCCGCAAACCGGCGGATGAGGACCATCGCTACGGACATGGAAAAGTGGAGACGCTGATCACCAGCTTTTGCGGTTTCATCCTGATTTTGGCGGCGTTTGGCATCCTGACCCCGGCTATTTCAAAATTATGGGAAGCTTGGAACGGCCATTTCCCGCCTCGCCCGGGGGCCATTGCTCTGATCGCAGCGGTGCTCTCCATCATCGCCAAGGAGGGACTTTTTGTCTACACAAAGAGGCAAGGGGATTTGCTCAACAGCCCCGCTGTCGTCGCCAATGCCTGGCACCATCGATCGGATGCTTTTTCTTCCATCGGCACCAGTTTGGGCATCGCCGGAGCCCTTTGGGGCGGAGCAAAATGGACGGTGCTCGATCCCATAGCCGCTGTGGTCGTCAGTTTTGTTATTTTAAAGGTTGGCTTCAGTATTCTTTACGGAAGTTTGAATGAACTCATTGAATGCTCCATTGGTGAGGATGAGGAGAGATCTTTACAGAAAATTTTTGATTCCAACAAACACATACAGGGGTACCACGCGCTTCACTCCCGAAGAATTGGGTATTACATGGCCGTTGAGGTTCATATTTTCGTGGATCGGTCTTTAAACATCGTTGCTGCCCACGACATAGCCACAGATTTAGAACATTCTATCCGAGCCTGCCTGGGCAGCGAGACACACATCTCCATCCATGTGGAGCCTGCCCCTCTCAAAGGAACCGTTCATGAAGAAGGTGTCTTTGAAGGGGCACTGCCTCAATAAAAAATTATTTTCGGGAACGTTTTAATATCATTTCATAGACTTCCTGCGAAGCCCCTGAGTCCAGCTGATTCATCGCTCTTCGGGCATGCACGAGCTCCCACCCTTGGGCACCCAAGACATTGAGCGTATTGAGAAACTCTCCATCACTCGGAGCAACGACTTTATACTCCCAAGTAACGGCAGGTGCGGCAGCCGTAGACGCTACAGTAGCGGGCGCTGCAGCTGTCATAGGTACAGCGGGCAAAACACGAGGCGTTGCAGGCGTGGAAATCCACCACTGGCGCAGCGTATAACCGCCTCCGCCAACAACAACAAGAGCGATCAAGGCAATGAGAAAACCTCTCACGACTCCCGCCCAGTTAAAAGAGTGATCGTAATTTCTCTCCTGAACGCGCTGCGGCAATGGGGGGAGCGGTTGAAGCGCGTAGGAGTGCCCGCTCATCGGCTGTTCCGGGGACGGAGCCCTGCGGCTGGGCGGTTGCGCGGAACGGAGAGGAACGGAGTCCATATCCCCCCCTCGGTCATATCCTCCATAGGACATTGAGTCATACCCATCCTTTGATGCTACTTTGTCCGCATAGTAACGCTCCATCTCTTCTATTTCCCATGGTGCCAGATCACGTTGAGCACGTCGCCATTCCTGCTTCAAAGACATTTCCCTCCTCAATAGAAGTAACTCTACAAGCTATCGGCATTCACAATTTCTTAAGATTAAGCCTCACTGTTGCTTACAATACAACAAAATTCAACAATGGTCTAGTATATATCCGAAAAAGCGGCCATCAATCTTTAGGTGCTATAATCATAAAAATTCATCATCGTTATTTTAGTGGAGGGATTCGCGTGCCATGGGTATTGCAAGAGCACTCTTTCGGTTGTGACGATCCGGTACGCGCGGCGCGGTTGGAACCCGGGGAAAAGGTACTGAATCTGGGTTGCGGAGTTGGTTTTGACTTGATGACCGCGGCAAAAGCCGTTGGAACAAGCGGGCACGCATACGGGCTAGATACGGACGTCTCGATGCTAAAAAAAGCCCGAATCAATATAAATAAATTGCGCATCGCCAACGCAACCCTTCTTTATTGCGATAACGACACCGTTCCGCTTTTTGACGAGAGCGTGGATGTGATTATGTCCCACGGCGCTGCCGATATTCTTGCCCAAGGAGGGCGCATTCTCCGCGAAACACACCGCGTTTTGGTTTCGGGAGGGCGGCTTGTTCTGTCCGCTTGCATGAGCGGTACTCTTCGCGTCGAAGAGTACCGGGAAAAACTGATCAACGCGGGTTTTACAGATATCGCGATCACCTTAACCAAACAACACCCTCTTGATACCGATACGATAAAACAACACGAGAACCTTCACGGAAACGGATTCAGCGCAGAGGAATCTCTTTCCGTCAACGCGCTGATTCAAGCGTATAAACCGCTAAAAAACACTGCGGTTTAATCAAACAATCTCAACTTCGGGCACGATCTGCTTGATCACTTTAAAAATCTCCTCGCGATGGCGGGTCTGGATAATACAGGGCTTCCCTTTTTTAACCAGAACAAGAAAGGCCTCTCCGTTGGACGCAGTGTATCGCTCTGTGCTGACAAACCACCCCTTCACCGTTTTTACCTTGTACCAGGGGATATTCGTCCGCTCAATCCGCACAATGTCATCTAATAGAATCGTTCTGCGCGCAAAGGGAAAGTACCCCACCTGAACTTTTAACTCTCTTTCCCTTCGTGCAAGAGTAATCCGGATGCTCGCTCTTGCAGCCAGAAGCATCAGAGCAATAAGAGAAAATGATAGAGAAAAAAAGGGACTCTTTATTACCATAAAAAATACCTTTTCCCCGTTTTTGATATAAATCATAGAAATGGATAGAGCAAAAGCCAGAAATAAAGTTGTAAAAGCAAATGAGGACCACTCACGCCGATCATAAACGAACAAATCCAAAAACTCCCCTCTTATTTTTAATACCACAAAACAACATCGGATACAGCAGTAATAAGTATAGCAAATTTTTACCTTATCCTTCCCCAAATGTTACAATGAAAGCCGTATCAAGATTCATCTATTTTTGCTTCTAAATCAAGGAGGAGAATCGTTATGTTGAAAGGGATTTATTTTTTCCTACTATCTATTCTTACCATTGCATCATTTGCAACCGCTGATTGCGCCCATGCGGCAGAGACAATCTCTATTCGAACAACAACAGTAGGCAAATTTAAGGTCAGCGTCTTAAACGAAAAAGAATCTGAGGGAGATTCTTATATTCTGGTTGGAGCAAGCTCGGACGATATAAAAAAATACTTGCCCGGCGGAGGCTACCCCTCAAGCACCAATGCGTTTCTCGTACAAACGCCGAACTCTGTTATTTTAGTAGACACCGGCTACGGGACGAAGCTCTTTGAGAATATGAAGGCTCTTGGTGTAAAACCGGAGGATATAGATGCCGTTTTATTGACCCACATGCACGGTGACCACATCGGCGGTCTTCTGCGCGAAGGGAAAACAACGTTCCCCAAAGCAAAGCTTTACGTCGCTCAAAAAGAAAGTGACTATTGGACAAGCAGGGAGAATATGAAAAAAGCTCCGGCGGGAAGACGCTCCGGCTTTGAAAAAAGCATCGAGACTCTGGCCGCTTATAAGGGAAGAATTGAGCGCTTTACTCCGGGAGAACTCACAAAAAATGGAACCGAGCTATTGCCGGGCATTCGAGCCAACGCCGCCTATGGGCACACGCCGGGACACACGGCTTTCATGATCGAGTCCGAGGGCGATCAACTTCTCATTTGGGGGGATCTGACCCACGCAATGGCTATCCAGATGCCGTTGCCTCGTGTCGGTGTCGTCTACGATGTCGACCTTCCAATGGCCATCGCTACGCGAGAGGCCTACCTGGATTTTATCGCCCAAAATAAAATCCCCGTCGCTGGAATGCACGTTCCGATGCCGGGGATGGGAACGCTAAAAAAGGATCCCGCAACTCAGGACGGCTATATCTTTACTCCGACAACGTTTTAGGAAATAATCACCAATGATGTCCTGTACCTCCAAAATACGGGGCTTGTTTTTTACAAAACAAGCCCCGTATTCCCAACCCTCTAGTAAAGGGCGCAGCATGAGAGCCTCTTCTTAAAAGAAAAGGCAGTGCTTATTTCACGATGACGCGTTCGTCTTTCTGAAGTCCTGACTGTTTATCGATCGTGCCCGTCTCCTTCATGTACTCAATCAACTCATTGCGGCAGACAAGCCCCGTATCCACTTGTCTTTCTTGGCATAGTTTTTTCAGATCATAGCCCTTGATGGATTCCGGTAGACCTTGTCCTATCGTATCGCCATTCCAAGAGCCTCTTCCTATCGCCAAATAGGTGGCTACGGCTATTTTATATTTTTTATCCAACACTTTTTTGATGTCTTCGCCGTTTAACGTCAGACTCAAAATTTCATTTTGTTCGGGTGCGTTTCCCAGCTTGACGGTGTAACGGGTTCCTTTTGAAAAATGGATATATCCTCTTTCCAAGAAACTCGCCGAGTCCACCCTCCATATATTTCATTCCGTCTGAATGGAGCGGAGCAGCGATAGAGCTTTCAGATACCCCTTACTTTAGAAAAAACTCCAGAAGACTACCGCCGCAAATCTGAAATAGCGCTGGTGCGTTTTACGAAGTTCCCATATCATTATTGATGAAGCGCACAATAGCTTTACAATGGCCATGACGGCGGAGAAATACGAGCGATGCTCTTTCCGCGAATGCCGCCCGAGATTGTCGATACTAGAATGAAAGCAGGTCTTGTGATGAATTATGCCGTAATCGATTTAGGTTCCAATACGATCCGCTTGTCTGTTTACCGCTACAAAAACCATACAATCACGACCGTTATTAGCCAAAAGGAGGTCGCCGGACTGGCAGGCTATGTAAAAAACAACAGACTGGAGCCGGAGGGAATTAATAAAGCATGTGATATCCTAAATGCCTTTAAAGAGATTGCCATTCGTTTTGTCGAAAAGACAAAAATTTATGTGTTTGCTACCGCTTCTTTGCGTGGGATACTCAATCAAGATCAAGCGGTGGAAATAATACATCTAACGACGGGATTGCTGCCGGAGGTACTGACAGGCGAGGAAGAAGCAAGACTGGATTTCGTCGGAGCATAGCACTTTGCCGAGTGCAAAGAGGGAATACTGATTGATATTGGAGGTGCGAGCACAGAACTTGTCCGCTTTCAAAACGCACAACCGGTGCAACTTGCCAGTATGCCAATGGGTTGCTTGAGCCTTTTCACGAAATTTGTGGGCAAAGTAACCCCTACGGATATGGAGCGAAAAACAATAAAAAAAGAAATAAAAAAGCAGTTTCATAATATAGGATGGGATGATCAGGAAGCTCTTCCGCTGATGATAGGCGTGGGGGGAACGATGCGAGCCGCGCACAAGCTTTCTTGCAGTTTGTTCTCCATCACAAAAGAACAAAACGAAATAAATGCGGCGTGCATCAGAGAAATCCTGCGAGAACTAAAGGATAATGAAAACGAAATATATCATACCGTGTACAAGCTCATTCCCGAACGGACATTGACGATTTCTACAGGCCTTTTGATCCTCAATGAGGCCATTAAGAAATTTAATTGCGAAAACATTTTTATCAGCAAGTACGGAGCTCGCGAGGGCTATTTTATTGATCGCATCGTAAAAGAGAGAGAATGTTGATAGCAGAATATCCCGGAGCTCGGCGGATAGACTGCGGGTGATATCGGCTATACCACATCGGCTTGGCCCCGGATACCCGGGTCCAAGCCGACTCAATAAGCCTCATGTGCTACCCAAGAGAACGTTTACACAAAACTCGTGATTCTCTCCTTTAAACAAAAACCGGAATTATGTTTAAACAGATAACACTACATCTCCCTTGCCGTTTCTTTACCTTCAACAATCCTCAGCCCGCCAAGAGCAAGGGCTTCCATTTCGTGCTCTCCCGGCAGGATCACTACCGGGGCAATGAAGTCCACCATCTTCTGAACCTCTTCGGTCAGGTATTTTGAATAAGCAAGCCCGCCCGTTAGAATAATGGCTTCACAGCGTCTCCCCAGCCAAGGCGACAGCAGCCCTATTCCTTTGGCGATTTGCAGAACTTGTGCCTGCAAAGCTATTTTGGCTTCTCTATCCCCTTCTGCGGCTCTTTGTTCGATGATGCGCACATCGGAGGTTCCCACAAGAGCGCGCAAACCGCCGCTGCCCCGTACCTTTTTGATCATTTCAGGCTTGGTGTACTCTCCGCTGTAGCATAAATCAATGAGCTGAAGCAATGGGACGGAACCGGCCCGCTCGGGAGAAAAAGCACCGTTATCATCCGAAAGGGAATCGATGATTTTTCCGTGCTCATGCACACTGAACGTAATGCCTCCGCCCAGATGGGCAACTATCAGGCTTAAATCCTCATATTTTTTACCGATAGACTCTGCATAACGCATTGCCACGGCTCGGCTGTTCAAAACATGGCAAAAGCTTCTTCTCTTGACCTGCGGAAATCCCGTCATCTCCGCCACTTCAGAGAGCTCACCGGCAGAAACGGCATCGTAAATATAGGCCTTTACACCTGCTTCTTCCGCAATTTCATTGGCCAGAACCGCTCCTAAATTGGAGGCATGAGACGGTATTTCCTCATTCATGATCATGTCCAACATCGCTTTGTTCACCCGATAACCGCCGGTGCGAATCGGAGGAAAGAGACCTCCCCGCCCCATCACTATAGATAAATCCTTAACCGCATACCCCTTTTTTTTCAAGGCATCGAGAATCAACTCTCGCCGCATGGGGATCTGGTCGATGATTCGGCTATATTTTTCTAATTCCTGCTGCGGGTGCTCAATATTCTCCTTGAAAAGCTCTTTTTCATTCTCATACAGAGCGATCTTTGTTGACGTTGAGCCCGGATTAATTGCCAATATTAGGTACTTCAATATAAGCCCTCCCCGATTAAGCCGCTCTTGCGATCTCTCTTCCTTTAGCCAGCGCCTTTTTATTAATCTCATAGAAATCCGCTTTTACCTGGCTCTTCAGAATCTCATCCCAATTGATATCATCAAGGTTCATCATTTCGATGGTGACTCCCAAGAGGATAATATTCATGACTCGCGGATTACCGAGAGCGACCGCTTCATCAAAGGCATTGATAAGAGTGGTTTTTACCTTCGCATTGAGCTCATCAATGATCGTGTCAGCGTATTCCGCTATGCCGCTGACAACCGGCATCGGACTGATCTGATAATCATTGACAAC